>JAUSBB010000120.1 GCA_030652245.1 Rhodocyclaceae bacterium
TTCGTTGCCGAACAGCATGTCGAGATAGCTCATGTCCCACTGGGTCGGGGTCGGCGTCCATGAGCCTTCCAGGCCGCTGCCGATCTGGTCGCCGCCGATGCCGCTTTTGAAGCTGCTCTTCCAGCCCAGGCCCATCTGCTCGATGGGCGCGGCTTCGGGCTCCGGCCCCACGTGCGTGGCCGGACCGGCGCCGTGGCATTTGCCGAAGGTGTGGCCGCCGCAGGTGAGCGCCACGGTCTCTTCGTCGTCCATCGCCATGCGCGCGAAGGTCTCGCGCACGTCGCGACCGGAGGCGATCGGATCGGGGTTGCCGCCCGGGCCTTCCGGATTGACATAGATCAGGCCCATCTGCACGGCGGCAAGCGGATTTTCGAGTTCGCGTTCGCCGGAATAGCGGGTCTTGTCGTCCAGCCACTTTGCTTCGTTGCCCCAGTAGACGTCGAGCTCCGGCGCCCAGATGTCCGCGCGGCCGCCGGCGAAACCGAAGGTCTTGAAGCCCATCGATTCCATGGCGACGTTGCCCGCGAGAATGATCAGGTCGGCCCAGGAGATTTTCTTGCCGTATTTCTGCTTGATCGGCCACAGCAGTCGGCGAGCTTTGTCGAGGTTGACGTTGTCGGGCCAACTGTTGAGCGGGGCGAAACGCTGGTTGCCGTGGCTGGCGCCGCCGCGGCCGTCACCGGTGCGGTAGGTGCCGGCGCTGTGCCAGGCCATGCGGATGAAGAACGGCCCATAGTGGCCGTAATCCGCGGGCCACCACTCTTGCGAATCGGTCATCAGGGCGGTGAGGTCCTGCTTCACGGCCGCGAGGTCGAGGGTTTTGAATTCCTCGGCGTAGTCGAAGTCCTCGCTCATCGGGCTGGACGCGGGGGAATGCTGATGCAGGATTTCGAGGCGCAACTGATTCGGCCACCAGTCGCGGTTAGAAGTGCCGCTGCCGGCTTTGTGTACAAACGGACATTTGTTTTCGGACATGGTGTTATCTCCTTTAGTAACCAACAACACGAGTTGTTGTCGCCTGACCATCTTCGACCTTTGGGTACCCATCCGTCCAGTTGGGTATGTCAATCATGTCGATAGCTTTCCCCTAAGGAGATGCCGATCAACTCCGGTTTCGTCATCCCGGCGCGGGCCGGGCGGCTAGAAGCCGAATAGTCGTGCCAGCTCAGCGCCGGGCGAGGGCGCGCGCATGAAGGCTTCGCCGACGAGGAAGGCATGCACGCCATGCTGCTTCATCAGCGCGACGTCGGCGGGGGCGAGGATGCCGGATTCGGTGATGACGATGCGGTCGGCGGGAATGCGGCCGAGTTGCGAAATTGTCGTGTCGAGACTGACTTCAAAAGTGCGCAGGTTGCGGTTGTTGATGCCGATCAGCGGCGTCTTCAGCTTGAGCGCGCGGTCGAGTTCGTCGGCGTCGTGGCTTTCGACCAGCACGGCCATGCCGAGGCCGTGGGCGAGTTCTTCGAGTTCCTGCATCTGCGTGTCGCTGAGCGCGGCGACAATCAACAAAACAGCATCAGCGCCCATCGCGCGGGCTTCATGGATCTGGTAAGGATCGATCATGAAGTCCTTGCGCAACACCGGCAGCGCGCAGGCGGCGCGGGCGGCTTGCAGGAATTCCGTGCTGCCCTGAAAGAACTGGCGGTCGGTGAGCACCGAGAGGCAGGCGGCGCCGTGCTTCTCGTAGTCGGCGGCGATTTCCGCAGGGTGAAAATCGGGGCGGATCACGCCTTTCGACGGGCTGGCTTTCTTGATTTCGGAAATGATCGCCGTCCCGCCAGCGCCGACTTTTGACTGGATGGCCCCCAGGAAATCTCGGGCAGCGGGTTGCGCCGACGCTTCGGCTCGAATGGCATCTAACGGCTTGGCGGCTTGTGCCGCCGCAACCTCGTCGCGCTTGACGGCGAGAATCTGGTTCAGAATATCGTTGCCTCCGGCCGGCCTAGCGGCCTTAACGCTCGCTGCGCGAGCATTAGCCTGCGCCGAAACTTCGCTATCGCTCGTTTTCATGCTGATTGAGTAAATGCGACGAACTCATCCACTTTCTTGCGCGCCGCGCCGCTCTCGATGGTCTGCCGCGCCAGTGCAATGCCGGCACCAATGTCGGCGACGAGATTGGCGGCGTAGAGGGCCGCGCCGGCGTTGAACACGACGATCTCGCGGGCCGGGCCTTCCTGGTTTTCCAGGGCGGCGAGCAGCATGGTTTTCGATTCGGCGGCGTCGGCCACCTTGAGCATGCGGTTCGACATCATCGCCAGGCCGAAGTCCTCGGGATGGATGGTGTATTCGGTGATCTGGCCGTCCTTGAGTTCGCCGACCAGCGTGGCGGCGCCGAGGGAGATTTCGTCCATGCCGTCCTGGCTATGCACGACCAGCACATGATTCGCACCGAGCAACTGCATCACGCGCACCTGGATGCCGACCAGATCGGGATGGAACACGCCCATCAGCGTGTTGGGCGCGCCGGCCGGATTGGTGAGCGGGCCGAGGATGTTGAAGATGGTGCGCACGCCCATTTCGCGGCGCACCGGGCCGACGTTCTTCATCGCCGGGTGGTGGTTGGGCGCGAACATGAAGCCCATGCCGACGGCCTGGATGCACTTGGCCACCTGCGGCGCCTGCAGGTCGATCTTCGCGCCGAGCGCTTCGAGCACGTCGGCCGAGCCGGATTTGGACGAGACGCTGCGATTGCCGTGCTTGGCGACCGTCCCGCCAGCCGCCGCGACGACAAACGCAGACGCGGTGGAGATATTGAAGGTGTGCGAACTGTCGCCGCCGGTGCCGACAATATCGACAAAATTATTGTTGCCCGGCACCTCGACCTTGGTGCACAACTCGCGCATCACGCTGGCGGCGGCGGCGATCTCGCCGATGGTTTCCTTCTTGACGCGCAGGCCGGTGAGGATGGCCGCGGTCATCACCGGCGAGACCTCGCCGGCCATGATCAGCCGCATCAGGTGCAGCATCTCGTCGTGGAAGATTTCGCGATGTTCGATGGTGCGCTGGAGCGCTTCCTGGGCAGTGATCATCTTATTTTCCTTCGAGGAAGTTCTTCAGCAGGGTGTGGCCATGCTCGGTCATGATGGATTCGGGATGGAACTGCACGCCCTGCACGGCAAGTTCCTTGTGGCGCACGCCCATGATCTCGCCGTCGTCCGTCCAGGCGGTGATTTCAAGACAGGCCGGCAGCGTCTCGCGCCGAATGACGAGAGAATGGTAACGCGTGGCGGTGAAGGGATTGGGCAGGTTGGCGAACACGCCGGTGTTCGTGTGATGCACCGGCGAAAGCTTGCCGTGCATGGGCTTTTGCGCATGGACGATCTCGCCGCCGAAAGCGTAGCCGATGCTCTGATGCCCGAGGCAGACGCCGAGGATTGGCAGCGTGCCGGCAAATTCCTTGATGGCATCGACCGAAATGCCCGCTTCCTTTGGCGAGCAGGGGCCGGGCGAGATGACGAGGTAATCCGGCGCCATCGCGGCGATTTCCTTGAGCGTGATCGCATCGTTGCGAAACACGCGCACCTCCTGCCCCAACTCGCCGAAATACTGCACGAGGTTGTAGGTGAAGGAGTCGTAGTTGTCGATCATTAACAGCATGGAGCGTCTGCTTTCTCGGTAGGTTGGAACCACAAGGATGTGATTTTCCCCCAGAACGGGGCTGCAGGGAACCCGAATGATTACTTCGGGCCCGGCTTGAATGTCGCGGGGTCTAGGTCGTGGCGCGCCAGCAGTTTGTAAAACTCGGTGCGATTGCGTTGCGCGATGCGCGCGGCCTGCGCGACGTTGCCGGAGGTGGCCTTCAGCAATTGCGCCAGATAGTCATACTCGAAGGCTTTGCGGGCGTCGTCGAGCGCGGTCATCTCGCGCGCGTTGTCTTCAAGCAGCAGTCGCTTGACCAGCGTGGCGGGAATTTGCGGCACGACGGCCAGCGACAGCGCCTGTTCGACGATGTTGCGCAATTGCCGGACGTTGCCCGGCCAGGGCGCCGCGCACAGCAGCGCCAGCGCCGCGGGGGAGAAGCCGTGGGCGGCCGCCGCGGTGTTCTGCGTGTGCCGGGCGGAGAAGTGCGCGACCAGCAGGGGGATGTCTTCGCGGCGTTCGGCCAGGCTGGGCAGGGCCAGCGTGTTGCGCTTGAGGTTGTAATACAGATCGGCGCGAAAGCGGCCAGCGCGGATTGCCGGTTCGAGGGATTGCGTGGTGGCCGCGATGATGCGGATTGCATGGCCAGGCGCGCTGAACAGCAGGCCGGTTTCACTCACCAGGGGCAGCAGCCGGGCCTGCAGCGCCGGCGCCAGTTGCTCGATGTCGTCGATGAACAGCGTGCCGGCGCGGGACTTGGTCAGCGCCGCGGCAAACTGTGCTTCATCTTCACTGTCGTCGGCCGCGCTACCGCAACGCAGGACCTGCCAGCCCTGCCGGGCGCGCCCGCTGCTCTGGTGAATCGCCCGGGCCAGCAGTTCCTTGCCGCTGCCGCGCGGGCCGGTCAGCAATAGCGGTGAATCTTCATTGGCCAGGCGGTGTGCGGCGCGCAGCAGTTCATCCATCACCGCGTCCGTCGAGATGATGTCCTTGCGCCAGGCGGCGTTGCCGCGCTCCGCGGCGATCGGCGGCGAAAGCGCGATCGCATCGGCCACGCGCGCCAGCAGTTCGCGGCCGTCAAAGGGCTTGGTGAGAAAGCTGAATACGCCGCGCTGGGTGGCGGCGACGGCATCGGGGATGGTGCCGTGCGCCGTCAGGATGATGACCGGCACGCTCGGCGCTTCGGCGTGCAGGTGTTCGAACAGCGCATGGCCGTCCATGCCGTCCATGCGCAGATCGGTGATGACCGCGCGCGGGCGTTCGGCGCGAAAGATGGCGAGTGCCGCGCTGCCGGAAGCGGCTAGCGCAACGGCGTAGCCGGCCGAGGTCAGCCGCATGGCGATGAGTTCGAGCAGGTCGGGGTCGTCGTCTACAACCAGGATACGCGCCATGGCGTTGGCGGGATTCATCGGCGCGTCGCCCGGTTGAGCGTTTCGCGGTCGATCGCGCGCAAGGCCTCCAGCTTTTGCTCCAGGTCTTCGACCTTGCGCTGCTCGTCGCGCAACTGGCGCTGGCGTTCGGCCAGTTGGTTTTGCAGTTTTTTCTGTGCGTCATCGGCCTTGCGCAAGTCTTCGCGCAGCAGACGCCGCTCGTCGCGCAGCAGGCGCAATTCATCGCGCAGCAGGCGCGGCTCATCGGCTGCCGCGCTCTCCACGCCGGGCTGACCGGCACAGCCAGCCAGCAACAGGAGGGCCGTCACCAGCAAAAGCATGCGGCGCGCGCTCATGGCGGGTCGGTGGCCAGGGGCAGGGTGGCGCGAAAGTGCGTTCCTTCGTCCGAGGCGATAAGGTCGAGCGAGCCGCGATGCGCCAGGGCGAATTCGCGCGCGATGGCCAGGCCGAGGCCGACCCCGGCGACGTTTTTCGTGCCGGGGCCGCGATAGAACGGAGCGAAAATCATTTTGCGGTCGGCCGCGGGCACGCCGGGGCCGTCGTCGATGACGTCGAGCACCGCGGATTGGTTGTCGCGCGTGAGCGTGAGGCGTACCGTGCCGTGCGGCGGCGAGAACTTGATGGCATTCGACAGCAGGTTGTCGATGATGGTGGTCACTTCCTCGTGGCCGCCCGCTACCGTCAGCGGCGCGAGCGTGCCCGTGATGCGCAGGCGCTTGTCGCGGGCCGCAAGCTTGTGCGTGGCGAGAATCTGCTGGATCATTGCGTCGAGACGCAGCGGCACCGGCGCGATGCGTTCGCGGACGTGTTCGGCTTTTTGCAACTTGAGCAGGCCGTCGATCAGGCCTTGCAGGCGCAGCGCATTGCTTTGCATGATGCCGGCAATCTTTTCCTGTTGCGGGGACAGCGGGCCGGCAATGCCCTCGGCGAGCTGGCTCGCGCCCTCGCGCAGGGCGGCGAGCGGCGTTTTCAGCTCGTGGGAGATGTGGCGCAGGGTGCGCGTGCGTTCGTCCTGCAAGGCCAGCAGGCGGCGGCGCAGCCAGTCGAGGCGCTTGCCGATCCAGCGCAGGTCATCCGGCCCGGTGAGGCGGATGCTTTGCTCAAGTCGGTTGTTGCCGAGCGCGCTGACGGCGCGGCCGACGTCTTGCAGCAGTTGCGCCAGGATGCGCCGACCAAACCAGAATAGTAAAGCGGCGAGCAGCAATGCCAGCGACAGGGCGATCAACAACTGCCGTTGCAGCGTTTCTGTTTCGGCGCGAAAGGTCATGCGTTCGGTTTCCGTGATCTGGCCGACTTCTTCGATGATCCCGACGGTGCGGTGACTGATGTCCTTCAGCGCCTCGTGCAAAGCCTGGGGGCTGCCGTGATTGGTCGTGAGTTGGCGATACCCCTCCGCTTCTCGCGTCAGCAATGCGTTGACGCGGCCGGCCAGTGATGCCAGCAGGGGAACCTGCGTGAATGCCTCGGCGTTTTTGCGCCATTCGTTGCGGGCCAGCGCATAGTCGTCGAGCAGCGAGGGATCGCGCAGTGCCGCGTACTGGCGCAGGATGCGGTCCATCTGAAGCAGATCCTCGTCCAGCTCCCAGCCCAGTCGCGTGGCCTCGCCAGTTTGCTGCATGGCGGCTTCGCTGCGCGCGGAAAGATGGGTCAGGCTGACCGAGACGAAGGCGATCGCGACCAGCAGCGGCAGGGCTGTCAGCAGCCAGCCGAGCAGAATCAGGCGCAGGAATGAACGCGGATAAAGGATCACACACGCAATGCTAAGCCAAGCGGGCGCCCGGTCAAAGTGTCGGGCTTTGGCGACAGTAGCGACGGCCGCGCGGAATGACGATGATGTGGCTCGCGGACTCCACGCCAGGAGCGTCCGCGCAGGGCCGTGGCGACAGCGCGCGGCATTGACGGAAACAAGACCAAGGAGCTTCCATGAACCAAAGCAAACTCTTTCGCGGGCTGGTGCTGGCCCTGGCAACGGCGCCGGCATTCGCCCAGACCACCACGACCGCCCCACCGCCCGGGCGCCTGCTCGCCTCGAACTGCTTCCAGTGCCACGGCACCAACGGCACTGGCGGGGTCGACAAGATCGCCGGCAAGTCGGCCAGCGAAATCTACAAGGAGCTGAAGGAAATGCAGCAGAAATCGCCGCCCGACATGATGGACATGCACGCGCGCGGTTTCACCGACGCCGAGATCAATCTGCTCGCGGCCTATTTCGCCGCACAACGCTGAGAGGAGACCGAACATGATCAAGCGCAGAGATTTCATCAAGTGGGCCGGCGCCGCCGGCATCGGACTGAACGCGACTGGCTGGAGCATGCTGGCGCAGGCGGACTCCGTTGCCAGCCCGGTGGCCATCCCGGTACCCACCAACACCGGCATCAAGGGCCGCGTCGTGGTCATCGGCGGCGGCATGGGCGGCGCCACGGTCGCCAAGTTCTTGCGCATCTGGGGCGGCACCGGGGTCGATGTCACGCTGATCGAGCGCGATTCCACCTACGCCTCCAACATCATGAGCAATCTGGTGCTGAACGGCTCGCGCACCATGAGTTCGCTCCAATATGGTTATGGCAACCTCGCCAGTCGCTATGGCGTGAAAATCGTCAAGGGTGATGTGGTGTCAATCGACAAGGCCACCCGCAATGTCACGCTGGCCAGCGGCGCAAGCTATGCGTGCGATCGGCTCGTGATTGCCCCGGGCATCGATTTCGATTTCCCGCCCGGCCTCGAAACCGCCGCGGCGCAGGCCAAGGTGCCCCATGCCTGGAAGGCCGGCCCGCAGACTACCGCCCTGCGCAACATGATCACCGCGATGCCCGCGGGCGGCGTGTTCGTCATGAGCATCCCCGGCAAGCCTTACCGTTGCCCGCCCGGCCCCTACGAGCGCGCCTGCATTGTTGCCGACTGGCTGAAGGTCAATCGCCCCGGCTCCAAGGTCATCGTGCTCGACGCCAACCCAGGCATTACCGCGGAAGTCCATGCCTTCACCGAAGGCTTCGCCCTGCATGGGATCGATTACCGTCCCAACACGACCGTTCTCGGCGTCGACACCACGACCATGACGCTGCAGACGAATGCCGGAAATATTCAGGGCAACGTGCTCAACGTGATCCCGACGCATCGTGCCGGCAAGGTCATCACGGCGAACGGGCTGGCGAACACGGCGGATGGACGCTGGACCACCGTCAACGTGCTGTCCTACGAGTCGACGACCGCGCCGGGCATCCATGTGATCGGCGACGCTTCGGCGACGACCCAGCCCAAGGCCGGCCACATCGCCAACCAGGAAGCCAAGGTCTGCGCCGATGCGATCCTGCGGTTGTTCTCCGGCCGCGCGCTCGATCCGTCGCCGCACACCAATTCGGCCTGCTACTCGCCGATTACCGCCACGACGGCCTCCTGGCTTACCGCCAACTTCAGGTATGACGCGGCGACGCAGACGATGGTGCCGGTCGCCGCTTCCTCGGGAGAGGCGGCCGCGCGCTCGACGAAAAACTTCGAGGAGATGGGCAAGTGGTTCACCGCGCTGATGGGGGACAGCTTCGCATGAGCAAGGCGCGCGGCTTCACGTTGCTCGAACTGCTGGTGGTGGTTGCCATCATCGGCCTGCTCGCGGCCTTCGTGGGACCGCGCTACGTGTCGCAGATCGGCAAGTCGGAAACCGCCGCGGCCCGCGCCCAGATCGAGGCGTTGGCCCGGGCGCTCGATACCTTCCGACTTGATACTGGCCACTATCCGTCGTCCGCGCAGGGCCTTGGCGCCCTGCGCGAGCGGCCGGCTGGTGAAGCGAAATGGAACGGCCCCTACCTGCAAAAAGATGTGCCGGCCGATCCCTGGGGCAAGCCCTATGTCTATCGGACGCCGGGCGCCAGGAGTGATTTCGAGTTGCTGTCCCTCGGCCGCGACGGCGCGCCCGGCGGCAGCGGCGAGAACGCCGATATTGCTTACTGAGATGCGCTACGCGGTGCGGGCTCTCGGCAGTGCAGGTATCGTCAGCCTGTCGGTGGAGGCGGCCGACGCGGATGCGGTCAGGCAGCAACTGGCGGCACAGGACCTGCGCCCGATCTCGGTGGCTGCTGCCACGATTGCATGGCCGGCGCGGAAAAGCAGATTCCCGCTGGCGCTGTTCAGCCAGGAACTGCTCGCCCTGCTCGAAGCCGGGCTGACGCTGGCCGAGGCGATCGAGGCGCTCTGCGACAAGGAAACCCGCGTCGAGACACGCGGGGTGCTGGAACGACTGTTGCAATCCCTCCGGGAAGGCCGGCGCTATTCCGCCGCGCTCGAACAGCAAGCCGAACATTTTCCCGTGCTCTATATCGGCTTGATGCGCGCCGCCGAGCGCACTTCGAACCTGCCAGAATCGCTGGCGCGCTATATCGACTATCGCAGCCGCCTCGATGCGGTGCGTAGCCGCGTCGTCAGCACCTTGATCTACCCGGCCATCCTCGCCGTGGTCGGCCTGGCCGTGACGGCCTTTCTGCTCGGCTATGTCGTGCCGCGCTTTGCCGGCGTCTATCAGGGTACCGGCCGCGAACTGCCCTGGCTTTCGCAACTGATGATGGCCTGGGGAAATTACGCCGCGCAGCATGGCCGGCTGCTGGTGCTGGCTGCGGTGGCCTTTCTGGCCGCCGCCATTTTTGGCGGTCGGGGCTGGTGGGCGAGTGGCGGGCCACAGCGGCTGGCACGGCGGCTGCCCGGCGTGGCGACGACGGTGATTACCTTCGAGCTGGCCCGGCTCTACCTGTCGCTCGGCATGCTGATCGAAGGCGGTCTGCCGATCCTGCAGGCGCTGCGGCTGGCCGAAGGCCTGCTGTCACCCGAAACCCTGATGCGCTACCGGGAAGCCACCGCGGCCATCGGGCGCGGCGAAAACCTGTCGCAGGCCTTCGAGGCCGCCGGGCTGGCGACCCCGGTGGCCTTGCGCCTGCTGCGCGTCGGCGAACGCGGCGGCCGGCTCGGCGAGATGATGGGGCGCGCCGCGCGCTTCCATGACGGCGAGATCGCCCGGCGCATCGACGTCTTCGCGCGGACCTTCGAGCCGCTGCTGATGGCGGCGATCGGCCTGGTCGTCGGCACCATCGTCGTGCTGTTGTATCTGCCGATTTTCGACCTTGCCGGGAGTCTGCGATGAATGCCCACTTGCCCGCCGGATTGCTTCAGGATGCCGACTTCCCGCGGCTGACGCTAGTCGAGCTGCATCGCCTGCAACCGGCTTTCGACCGTCTGCCGCTGGCCGAGGCGCAGGCGCGGCGCTGCGCCCTGTTCCGCGATGACAAACGACTGGTCGGGGTGCTCGGCGATCCGCTGGCGGCCGATCTGCAACGCTGGGTCGAGGCGCGTGCCGGCGATTGCGTCGATTGGTATCTCGCCGCCGCCGAGGATCTCGGCGACTGGCTTGCCCGGCAGGCGCAGCCGGTATCGGCGCTGGCGGGGAT
>JAUSBB010000122.1 GCA_030652245.1 Rhodocyclaceae bacterium
GGCGACGTCCTTGGCGGTATAGCAATGCGTGTATTTGCCGCCGGGCATTTCCATGCCCTGCATCTTCATGGTGGTGGCGATTTCCCAAAGCCCCGGTTTCATTTCCTGGGCGTGGGCGAGCAGGGCAAAACCGGCGAGCAGCAATGTGGCGAGCAGTCGGGTCATGATGAGCCTCCTTGAGTGGGTGCGGGGTCAAAGAAATGTTCGCGCGCTGCGTGCGGCAGCGGCGTGCCGGTGAGTCGCGCGCGTTGCAGAAGTTCCCAATAGTAGCGGTAGGAGGCGCGGTCGTGCAGTCGGCCGTCGACCTGGATCGGCCCCCAGTCGGCGGCGGCGGCGGCACACAGGATGTCCGTCGCCACGCCGACTTCGGCGAAATTCGGCCGCATGGCCGCGATGATCGGTTCGATCTGGTCGGGATGAATGCTCCACATGCGCAGAAAGCCGAATTCCTGGCGGGCGCGGCGCGCATCGGCGGCCACCTCCTTGAGGTCGCGGAAATCGGTGGTGACGTTGTGGGTCGGCACCTTGCCGTGGGCGAGGGCCGCCGCCGTCGTCTCGCACTTGGCGCGAATGATGAGCGGATGTTCGAACTGTCCCGGCGCATGCATCGCATAAGCGGGAATCGCGCCGTGGTGGGCGCTGACATAGTCCATCAGGCCGAAGTCGAGCGATTCGACCTCGGGCAGGGCGGCGATCTGCCAGGCCTCGTGCAGCGCGCCGGGCGTTTCGATCAGCACATGCACGGGGATCTCGTGCGTGATGTGGTGGCGCGCGCGGCAGGCCGTGAGCGCCGCGATCTGTTCAGCCACGTCGGCCACGCGCTCCGCCTTGGGCAGCACGAGATAGGCGAGGCTCCAGCCCGCATTGCCGACAATGATTTCCAGTTCATCCCGCCAGGCCGGATGCCGTACGTCATGGATCCGCGCGCCCAGGCGGTCGAAACGGTTGTCGCTGGAATTGATCAGCGCGGCAATCAGCCCGGCCTGTTCGCGTTCCCCGCCCACCGGCGCGCCATCCTCGCAATCGGCGGTAACGTCAAACAGCGGCACGCCCGCGTTCTGCAGGGAGTTTTGCAGTTCCAGCGCCTTGCGGAGGTGTTTCTCACTGCCGGCATAATGTTCGCAGGCGGCCAATGCAGGAAACGGCCGACCGCCCGCGTAGAGCACTTCGGAAGGATGAAGGGAGGCCCCCCATCCCCCAGCCCCTTCCTCGCGGAAGGGGAGACTACTGGTTGGCTGCGCCAAACCGTTATGGGTCATCAGGCAAACAGATGCTTGACGCCGTCGCGCTCTTCGCTGAGTTCCTGGAGCGTGGCGTCCATTTTCTCGCGCGAGAAGGCGTCGATTTCGAGTCCCTTGACCACTTCCCATTTGCCGCCCGCGCAGGTGCAGGGCATGCCGTAGATCATGCCTTCAGGGATGCCATAGGAACCGTCCGAAACCACGCCCATGGTGACCCACTGGCCGTTGGTGCCATTGTTCCAGTCGCGCATGTGGTCGATGGCGGCATTGGCGGCCGAGGCGGCGGACGACGAGCCGCGCGCCGCGATGATCGCGGCGCCGCGCTTGCCGACCTTCGGGATGTATTCGCCCTTGTACCAGGCGTCGTCATTCACCAGTGCGGGCGCGGCTTTGCCGGCGACGCTGGCGAAGCGGATGTCCGGGTACATCGTCGGGGAGTGGTTGCCCCAGACGACCATCTTCTGCACGTCGGTGACGCTGGCCCCGGTGCGCGTGGCGAGCTGCGAAATCGCGCGGTTGTGGTCGAGGCGCATCATCGAGGTGAAGGCGGTTTTCGGCAGGCTCTTCGCGGTGTTCATGGTGATCAGCGCGTTGGTGTTGGCGGGATTGCCGACCACGATCAACTTGAGGTCACGCGCCGCGACTTTATCGATGGCGCTGCCCTGCTCGGTGAAGATCTTGGCGTTTTCGAGCAGCAGGTCCTTGCGCTCCATGCCGGGGCCGCGTGGCTTGGCGCCAACCAGCAGCGCCTGCTGGACGTCCTTGAAAGCGACCAGCGGATCGCTGGTGCCGATCATGTCGGCCAACAGCGGGAAGGCGCAGTCTTCGAGTTCCATCATCACGCCCTTCAATGCGGCCTGCGCTTTTTCCAGGGGCAGTTCGAGCATTTGCAGGATGACGGGCTGATCCTTGCCCAGCATTTCGCCGCTGGCGATGCGGAACAGCAGGGCGTAACCGATTTGTCCGGCTGCGCCGGTCACTGCGACTCGAATGGGGGTGGTGGTGGGGGGGGCCATGATGAGAAACTCCTTGAATTTGGCTGGGAATGGGGGCAGACAAGCGGGGGCAGATAAACGTGGGAATCATAGTGCGCGTTGCTGCGCTGTGTCAATATCTGTCTTATATCATCTATAAGACATAAGTTAATCTATGGACGCGGAAAAACTTTTATGGTTCAATCTGTCTCCATGTTGCCCCAGACACCCGTGGATTCTCCCACCTTCAGCCCGCTCTATCGTCAGATCAAAGACCTGATCTTGCAGGCGCTCGACAATGGCGAGTGGCGGCCCGGCGAGGCGATCCCGAGCGAGATCGAGCTGGCGGCGCGCTTTCATGTCAGCCAGGGCACCGTGCGCAAGGCCATCGACGAGATGGCCGCCGATAATCTGCTGGTGCGGCGCCAGGGCAAGGGCACTTACGTTGCGAGCCATAGCGACCCGCGAGCGTTCTTCCGTTTTTTGCGCCTGACCCCGCTGGCCGGGGGGATCGAGCCGTCGAAGAGCGTGCCGCTCGAATGCTGGCGCGCCAAGGCGGGCGCCGAGGCCGTGCGCGTGCTGGGGCTCAAGATGGGCGAGCCGATCATCATCGTGCGGCGTCTGCTGGAGTTTGCCGAAAAGCCGGTGGTCGTCGACGAGATCTATTTGCCGGGCGACGTGTTCCCCGGTTTGACGTTGGACGTGCTCAAGGAGTCCACCGGCTCGCTCTACAGCATGTTCGAGACGAAATTCGGGGTGCGCATGATCCGCGCCGAGGAGCGGCTGCGTGCCGTGGCGGCCGACCGCGCCACCGCCGAACTCCTGAGTGTGCCCGAGGGCAGCCCGCTCCTGTCGGTGGAGCGGATCAGTTTCACCTACGGCGACCGTCCGGTGGAATGGCGGCGCGGCTTGTATTCGACGGCAGAGCACTGTTATTTGAACGAACTGAGTTAAGATATTGCACTGCAACAAATTGGAGCGTCAGCAATGGCAGCGTTAAGCAAAAAACGACCCAAGTATCTGAATCTGATCAAGATAAAGCTGCCCATCGCGGGCATCGCTTCCATTTTTCACCGCGTCAGCGGCGTCGGCCTGTTCCTGATGCTGCCGTTGCTGGTCTGGTTGCTGGAGCTTTCGCTGCGCTCACCAGAAAGCTTCGAGGCAATGAAGCAGGTCGCCGCCCATCCATTGCTCAAGTTGATCCTGATCGGTTTGCTGTGGGCCTTGCTACACCATTTCTGCATGGGCATCCGCATCCTGCTGATCGACATGCATATCGGCGTCGATAAGGCGCAGGCCAGCAGCTCGGCGAAGATGGTGCTGGCCGTCAGCCTGCCGCTGACCTTGATCGTGGGGGCAAAGCTATGGTGAATCGCAAACTGGTCGGCGCCCACTATGGCCTGATGGACTGGCTCGTCCAGCGCATTACCGGCGTCGTCATGGCGGCTTACACGGTGATCGTGGCCTATGCGCTGGTGCAAGGGGTGGGGTCGAGTTACGAGCGCTGGCTGGCCTTCATGTCCTCAACTCCCATGCGTTTCATCAGTTTTTTGTGCGTCATCAGCCTGTGCTGGCATGCCTGGATCGGCGTGCGCGACACCTGGATGGATTACGTCCAGCCCGCCGGCATCAAACTCACCCTGCATGTGCTGACCGTGTTGTCGGTGATCGGCTGCGGTGGCTGGGCGGTGCAAATTCTCTGGAGACTGTAAGTGAGCGCCATGAACGTTACCGTCCGTAAATTCGACGCCGTGATTGTCGGCGCAGGCGGCGCCGGTCTGCGCGCCGCCATCCAGCTTTCCGAGGCCGGGCTGAAAACGGCCGTGCTGACCAAGGTTTTTCCGACCCGCTCGCATACCGTGGCGGCGCAGGGTGGCATCGCCGCCAGCCTGGGCAATTCCGAGGCCGACCACTGGCACTGGCACATGTACGACACCGTCAAGGGTTCCGACTGGCTCGGCGACCAGGACGCCATCGAGTTCATGTGCAAAAAAGCCAACGAGGTGGTGATCGAACTCGAACACTATGGCATGCCTTTCGACCGGCTCGACAACGGCCGCATCTACCAGCGTCCGTTTGGCGGCCACATGTCGAACTTCGGCGAGAAGCCGGTGCGCCGTTCCTGCGCCGCCGCAGACCGCACCGGCCATGCCATGCTGCACGCGATGTATCAGCGCAACGTCAAAGTCAATACGCAATTCTTCGTCGAATGGCTGGCGCTCGACCTGATCCGGGACGCCGCCGGGGATGTGCTGGGCGTGATCGCGATGGAAATGGAAACCGGGGAACTGGTGGCTTTCCACGCCAAGGCCACCATCCTGGCCACGGGCGGCGCCGGGCGCATTTATTATTCTTCGACCAACGCCTTCATCAACACCGGCGACGGCCTCGGCATGGCGGCGCGCGCCGGCATTCCGCTCGAGGACATGGAATTCTGGCAGTTCCACCCGACGGGAGTAGCGGGCGCCGGAGTGCTGATCACCGAAGGTGTGCGCGGCGAGGGCGGCATTCTGCGGAATAGCCTGGGCGAGCGCTTCATGGAACGCTACGCCCCCAACGCCAAGGACCTGGCCTCGCGCGACGTGGTGTCGCGGGCGATGGTCACCGAGATCAACGAAGGTCGCGGTTGCGGGCCGAACAAGGATTTCGTGCTGCTCGACATCACCCACCTGCCGCCGGAAACCATCATGAAGCGGCTGCCGGGCATCCACGAAATCGCCGTGCAGTTCGCCGGGGTCGATGCGCTCCGCGAACCGATCCCCGTGGTGCCCACCTGTCATTATCAAATGGGCGGCATTCCGACCAACTTCAAGGGCCAGGTGGTGGTGCCGGGCAAGCGCAGCCAGAACGAGATCGTCGCCGGTTTGTATGCCGCCGGCGAATGCGCCTGCGCCTCGGTGCATGGCGCGAACCGGCTTGGCACCAACTCGTTGCTCGATCTGCTGGTCTTCGGCAAATCGGCCGGCGAGTCGGCGGTCGAAGAATTGCAGCAATCGCCCAAGGCGCACAAGGAGCTGCCGGTCGATGCGTTCGAGCAAACCCTGGCGCGCCTCAACCGCCTGAATACGCAGAAGGACGGCGCCAGCGTGCATGAGACGCAACTGGCCATGCAGCGCACCATGCAGAAACACGCCGGGGTATTCCGTTTTGCCGATCTGCTGAAAGAAGGCGTGCAGAAGATTCTCGAAGTGCAGAAGGATGTCGCGCGCACCGCGATCAAGGATAAATCGCAGGTCTTCAACACGGCGCGCGTCGAGGCGCTGGAACTCGACAACCTGATCGAGGTGGCGGTTGCGACCATGGTGTCGGCCGAGGCGCGCAAGGAGTCTCGCGGCGCGCATGTGCGCGACGACGCGCCCGATACTCCCGAGCGCCCGGATGGCCGCGACGATGTCAACTGGCTCAAGCACAGCCTGTGGTTCAAGTCAGAAAATCTTCTGGAATACAAGTCGGTCACCCTGCGGCCGCTGACGGTCGATACCATCGCGCTCAAGAAACGCGCTTACTGAAACGATTAGAGAATGACGATGACCACGCGTACTCTCCTGTTCAATATCTACCGCTACGATCCCGACGTGGATCGCAAGCCCTACATGCAGGACATCGAAGTCGCGGTGGAAGCCACCGATCGCAAGCTGCTCGATGCACTGGTCAAGCTGAAAGCCAAGGACGACTCCATCGCCTTCCGCCGTTCCTGTCGCGAAGGCGTGTGCGGTTCGGACGGGATGAACATCAACGGTGTCAACGGCCTAGCCTGCCTCGCCGACCTCAGCACTTTTCCCGACGGCAAGCCGATTGTGCTGCGCCCGCTGCCGGGGTTGCCGGTGATCCGCGACCTGATCGTCGACATGACGCAGTTTTTCAAGCAGTACCATTCGATCAAGCCCTACCTGATCAACCACGATCCGCTGCCCGAGCGCGAGCGCCTGCAGTCGCCCGAAGAGCGCGAGGAACTGGATGGCCACTACGAGTGCATTCTCTGCGCCTGCTGCTCGACGGCCTGTCCCACCTTCTGGTGGAACCCTGACAAATTCGTCGGCCCGGCCGGCCTCCT
>JAUSBB010000124.1 GCA_030652245.1 Rhodocyclaceae bacterium
CATGCGGCGGCCTTCACCGCCAGCCAGGACCAGTCCGGTAACCTGGTTATTAACCACCAATGTAGGACATCTCGATTTTCTGCAGATGCGGCGTCGCCGCCATGCGCAGTTGCGAATAGCGGTCGTCGCGCGCCTGCCAGATGGCGGCAATCGCGGCGTCCAGTTCGGCATCGCTCTTGCCGGCGCGGAGCAGGTCGCGCAGGTCGTGGCCGGACTGGGCAAACAGGCAGGTGTAGAGCTTACCCTCGGTGGACAGCCGGATGCGCGTGCAGGTGTCGCAAAAGGCCCGCGTCACAGAGGAAATCACGCCGATCTCGCCGGCGCCATCCTTGTAGCGCCAGCGCTGGGCGACTTCGCCGGGGTAGTTCGCGTCGATGGGTTCGAGCGGAAATTCAGCGTCGATGCGGCGCACCACCTCGGCGGAAGGCACCACCTCGTCGAGTTTCCAGCCGTTGCTGCTGCCGACGTCCATGTACTCGATGAAGCGCAATATGTGGCCGGAGTTCCGAAAGTGGCGCGCCAGGGCCAGAATCTCGTGATCGTTGGCGTTGCGTTTGACCACCATGTTGACCTTGATCGGTCCCAGGCCGGCGGCGGCCGCCGCGTCAATGCCTTCCAGCACCTTGTCGACCGGAAAATCGACATCGTTCATGCGCTTGAAAATCGCATCGTCCAGCGCATCGAGGCTCACCGTGACGCGCTCGAGACCGGCGGCGCGGAGCAGCGCCGATTTTTGCGGCAGCAGCGAACCATTGGTCGTCAGCGTGATTTCGAGGTCGGGAATCGCGGCCAGCATGCCGATCAGCTTGTCGACCCCATGGCGCAACAGCGGCTCGCCACCGGTCAGGCGGACCTTTTTCACCCCGCGTGCCGCGAAAACCCTCGCCAGGCGGGCAATTTCCTCGAAGGACAGCAGGCCCTGACGCGGTAGGAACGGATAGTCACGGCCGAACACCGTCTTTGGCATGCAATATACGCAGCGGAAATTGCAGCGGTCGGTGACCGAGATGCGCAGGTCGCGCACCGGACGGCCGAGCTTGTCGAGAAGCGGAGGCAAGGAATGCATGGCGCTATTATCCCGGAAACCTCATTTGACCTCGTCGCCTACCGATTTATTTCACGCCGCACTACCAGCGCCGACCTTTATCTCCAATTTCGTCACGTTTCCTTGCGTTAATATGTATACGTCTATAATATACATTCATGATTGATTTCACTGGGATCACAGGCTTCGATTGGGATGAAGGCAATGCCCGCAAGAACGAAAAACATGGCGTTTCCATGGCGGAAACCGAGCAGGTGTTCTTCAATGTCCCTTTGTTGTTATTGACCGACTACAGACACAGCCAGCAGGAGGCAAGGCACCATGCGCTTGGCAAGTCAGACAATGGGCGTCTGCTGCACATTTCATTTACTTTGCGTATGTCCGGCCATCTGATCCGCGTCATCTCGGTGCGCGACATGCACCGCAAGGAGCGAACGATTTATGAACAAGCCCGCTAAGACAGTTCCACAATTCGCCAACGAAGCCGAAGAGCGCGCCTTTTGGGAATCGCACGATTCGGCGGACTATCTCGACTGGTCGAAGGCGCAACGCGTCGTGCTGCCGAACCTGAAACCGACGACCAAGACGATTTCACTGCGCCTGCCCCAGCATCTGCTCGACTCGATCAAGGCCGCAGCCAATGCGCGCGATGTGCCCTACCAGTCGTTGATCAAGGTCTGGTTGCAGGAGAAACTGCACACGCATTAACCAGTATTCTTTTGGCTGTTCACGGGTTTCCTACGGCAGAAATCTGTGGCTGACATGATGTCGTGGGCATTTTGGTATAGAGGAACGCCAAGGGTTGATTCTGCGCCAGCAGTTGATCCAGTCGTCCCTGGTCGGTTTCCTTGAGGGTAGTGCGATTCGACAACAGCAGCCAGAGACTGCCCTTGATCGGTTGCTGACCGGTCAGGTCGCCCAGCGTCTTGGCGGCCTTGAACTCGGCCCGGCGGCAATCGCGGATCACCTTGCCGAACATCTGCATGACGTGGAAGCGATCGAAGACGATCGCAGCGTCTGGCAGCGATTCGCGCACAGCGGCGATGTAGGCCGGCCCCATGTCCAGCGCCACAGCCTCGATGCCTTCAGCACATTCCTGCGACAGGGCGTCAAGGAATTCGAGCAGTACGGCGGACTCGCGACCCTCCTTCACCCACAGGATGCGGCCATAGCCGGCACCGGGCGACAGGTCATAGACCAGGGTGAAGTAGCTTTGCCCCTTGGCGCGGGCGACTTCATCGACGCCGAGATAGCGAATCCCTTCCAGTGTCTGCGGTCGAGGGATCGGCATCGTCTCGGCCAGATGGGCGCACTCGATGGCCTTCACCGAGTCCCACGACAGGCCCGTGTGACGCGCCACCGTCGAGATCGGCATGTGCCGGGCCATGCCGGCAATCAGGCGGGCGTAGCGTTTCGTCACGCGCGCCTTGGGCGCCACGAACGACAGGTGCTCGACACGCACGTGGCCGGGCGACAGGAAGGTCGCGGCATACTCAATCTCGATTTCGCAGCGGTGCCCGCCCAGCGGCACGTCCAGCACCGTCCGCCGCAACAGGCGATTGACCGAACCGCGCCGCCCGGTGCGGTGATCCACCGGCCGACGGCGCCGGTCGCGGTCACATATGACCCGTACCCACCCACTCTCTTCGTTGAACACAACGTCCTTGATCACTTGCCCCTCAAGCCCCAAAATCTTCGCCGGGATGACCGCTCCCATAATGATGTACCTACCCGAGTCCTGGAAAACCCGCGTGGATACACCATCTCAGGGATGTCGGTCATCTCATTTCTCCGTAGGATTTACCGGAAGAGCCGGAAAACAGCGGTTCGCTCGGCGACTACCTGAACCAATGCGAACGGAAATATCTCGAAAGCCGCCTGTCCGCCAACGGCTGGCGCATGGGAGAGACCGCGGCCTCGCTCGGCATCGGTCGCAAAAGCCTCTGGGAAAAAATGAAGAAGCTCGAAATCGAGCCGCCCCGCTAACGGAGCGCCGTTCCGCCAGCGCCGACTTTTAGTTCCGGCATAACGCCCGCTTCGCGGGCATTAGCCTTCTCTGAAACTGCGTTTGCTTGCGGCCGAGGCGGAGCGGTTGCGCTGGTCAGGCCCCCCGAAATCGGCTACAGTGCGCTCTCGTTTTTATAACCATAACCCAGTGAGGTCACCATGAGCGCCAAAGGGCAGATGCTACAAGACCCTTTTCTCAACGCATTACGCCGCGAGCATATTCCGGTTTCAATCTATCTGGTCAACGGCATCAAGTTGCAGGGACAGGTAGAGTCTTTCGACCAGTATGTCGTGTTGCTCAAGAATACCGTCACCCAGATGGTCTACAAGCACGCCATTTCCACCGTGGTGCCCGCTCGCCCGGTCAGCATCAGCATGGAACCCGATCCCGAGTGATTCTCGTGGCAGGGTGGCGGTTGGCCCATGTTTGAGCGGCCGGCCGCCGGCGAGGCCGCCGTATTGGTCCAACTGGATTTCGGCGCGGGCGACTTTGCCGAACGTCTGGAAGAGTTTCGCCTGCTGGCCACCAGCGCTGGCGCGCGGCCGGTCGCCACGATCACGGGCAAACGCGGACGGCCCGACCCGGCCACCTTTGCTGGCAAGGGCAAGGTGGAAGAAATTGTTTTGGCGGCTGGCGCGGCAGGCGCCGATCTGGTGATTTTCAATCACGCGTTGTCACCGGCGCAGCAACGCAACCTCGAACGCGCCTGCGAACTGCGCGTGGTCGACCGAAGCAGTCTGATTCTCGACATCTTCGCCCTGCGCGCAAAAAGTCACGAAGGCAAGTTGCAGGTGGAGCTGGCCCAGCTCGAACACCTGATGACGCGGCTGGTGCGTGGCTGGACCCACCTCGAACGGCAAAAGGGCGGCATCGGCCTGCGTGGCCCCGGTGAAAAGCAACTGGAAACCGACCGGCGCTTGCTGGGCAAGCGGGTGGCGCTGCTAAAAGCGCGCTTGAAGCAGTTGGAGCGCCAGCGCGCCGTGCGCCGCAAGGCGCGCAGTCGGGGCGAGGTGCTGTCGGTCTCGCTGGTGGGTTATACCAATGCCGGCAAGAGCACCCTGTTCAACGCGCTGACCAAGGCGGGCGCCTATGTGGCCAATCAACTGTTCGCCACGCTGGACACCACCTCGCGGCGGCTGTATGTGCCAACCTGCGAGATGGCCGATGGCCGCTCGGGTTGCCAGATCGTGCTCTCCGATACGGTCGGTTTCATCCGCGACCTGCCGCACGCGCTGGTGGCGGCGTTTCACGCCACGCTGGAGGAAACCGCGCAGGCCGATTTGCTGTTGCATGTGGTCGACGCCGCCAGTCCCGACCGCGAGCAGCAGATGGTCGCCGTGGCGAAGGTTCTCGATGAAATTGGCGCGGCCGATGTCCCGCAAATTATCGTCTGGAACAAGCTCGATCTGACCGAAGTCGCCCCGGGATTGGAGCGGGATGAGTGTGATAACATCGCCCGCGTTCGAGTCAGCGCCCGTACTGGCGCCGGCCTCGATTTGTTGCGTAGCGCGCTGGCGGAAATGTCGCGTAAGCTCGCGGCCCCGATTGAGTACGAAAAAATTTAATCCAAGACAAAAACCATGATTACCGGCATTCTGATGTCTCTCAATGACCACGGCTGGGGCAACGATCCCAAGCGCGGTGGTGGCGGCCGCAACCAGGGCCCGCCCGATCTCGACGAACTCTGGCGCGACGTCAACCGTCGTCTGACGGGGGTTTTCGGCAAGAAAAGCGGCGGCCCCGGCAATTCCGGCGATGGCGGCGGCGGACCGAGTCTCCCGACCCTGACGCCAGGCCAGTTCGGCGGCGGCGTCGGCCTGCTGTTGGGCCTGGTTGCCGTGGTCTGGTTGGCCAGCGGTTTCTATATCGTCGATGCCAGTCAGCGCGGCGTGGTATTGACCCTCGGCAAATATAGCGAAACCACCGATCCCGGCTTGCGCTGGCGCCTGCCCTGGCCGATCCAGACCAACGAGGTGGTGAATCTGACCGGCGTGCGCACCGTCGAAATCGGCTACCGCGGCTCGGAAAAAAACAAGGTACTTAAAGAGGCGCTGATGCTGACCGATGACGAAAACATCGTCAGCGTGCAGTTCGCCGTCCAGTATCTGCTCAAAAATCCGCAAGACTACATCTTCAAGAACCGCCATCCTGACGACGCCGTCATGCAGACGGCCGAGACGTCGATTCGCGAGGTGGTCGGCAAGAACCGCATGGACTTCGTCCTTTACGAAGGCCGCGACGTGATGGCCGCCAACACGCAGAAGCTGATGCAGGAAAACCTCGATCGCTATGAAACCGGCATCCAGATTCTCGCGGTGACCATGCAGAGTACGCAGCCGCCCGAGCAGGTGCAGAACGCCTTCGACGACGCCGTCAAGGCCGGGCAGGACCGCGAGCGGCACAAAAACGAAGGCCAGGCCTACGCCAACGATGTCATCCCGCGCGCCCAGGGCGCGGCTTCGCGCCTGAAGGAAGAAGCGGATGGCTACAAGGCCCGCCTGACCGCCACCGCCGAGGGCGAGGCGGCGCGCTTCTCCAAGCTGTATGCCGAATACGCCAAGGCGCCCGAGGTAACCCGGCAGCGCCTGTATCTTGAAACCATGCAGCAACTATATGCCAATACCACCAAGGTGATGATCGATACCAAGGGTTCGGGCAATCTGCTGTATCTGCCGCTCGATAAATTGATGGCCACGGCCGGCGCCACCGCGCCCGCCGCCGAGTCGGCACCCGACCGTCCGTCCGCGCCGGCATCTGCCCAGGATAGCCGCGATATTCGCGCACGCGGCGCGCTGAGTCGTGAGCGGGGAGATCGCTGATGAAACGCCTGCCTGTTGTTCTCGCCCTGATGTTTGCCGTCTTCGTCACGGCCGGCTCGATGCTGTTTACCGTCGATCAACGCCAATACGCGCTCGTTTTCCAGTTGGGCGAAATCAAGGAGGTCATCCAGGAGCCGGGCTTGTCGTTCAAGTGGCCGATGATCCAGAACGTGCGGTTTTTCGACCGGCGCATCCTGACGCTGGATTCGGTCGAGCCCGAGCGTTTTCTCACCGCCGAGAAAAAACCGGTGCTGGTCGATTCCTTCGTCAAATGGCGGATTGCCGACGTGCGCCAGTATTATGTCTCGGTGGGCGGCGACGAGATGCTGGCCCGTACGCGCCTGTCGCAAACGGTGAATTCCGGTCTACGCGAAGAGTTTGGCCGGCGCACCGTCCATGATGTGGTATCCGGATCGCGCGACAAGATCATGGCCGACGTGCAGAAAAAAGCCGACACGGACGCGCGGGCGATCGGCGTGGAAATTGTCGATGTGCGCCTGAAGCGCGTCGATCTGCCGCCCGAGGTTTCCGAATCGGTTTATCGCCGCATGGAAACCGAGCGTAAGCGCGTCGCCAACGAGTTGCGTTCGACGGGCGCGGCGGAATCCGAGAAGATTCGCGCCGATGCCGACCGGCAGCGCGAGGTGATCGTCGCCGAGGCCTATCGCGATGCCCAGAAAATCAAGGGCGAGGGCGATGCCCGGGCCGCCTCGATTTACGGCAAGGCTTTCGGCGAGAATCCCGAGTTCTATGCCTTCTATCGCAGCCTCGAAGCCTATCGCCAGAGTTTTGGCAACAAGCATGACCTGCTGGTGGTCGACCCGAGCGCCGATTTCTTCAAGTATTTGAAGAACAGCGGCAAGGGTGGCGGCAGCAAGTAAGTCGCCGAACGTTTTTCATGACCACTCTGCTGTTGGCACTGGCCCTGATGCTGGTGATCGAGGGCCTGCTGCCCTTCATCTCACCACGCATCTGGCGTGAGACTTTTCGTCGCGCCACCGCACTGGGCGACGGGCAGTTGCGTTTCGTCGGTTTGACCTCGATCATCATCGGTCTGGTGATCTTGTTGTTGATTAACGCCGCTCAGTAGCGTTTCCCTCTTTATGACACACGCCTGGTTACTTCCCGAGGCCATCGAAGATCTGCTGCCTGCCGAGGCCGCACAGGTGGAGGCTTTGCGTCGCCGTCTGCTCGATGAGTTCTCCCATCATGGTTACCAGTTGGTTGCGCCACCGATGCTGGAATTCGCCGATGCGCTGCTTTGCGAGAGCGGCCGCGACCTGGATTTGCGCAGTTTCAAACTCGTCGATCAACTGTCCGGCCGGACGCTGGCGCTGCGCGCCGACATCACGCCGCAGGTCTCCCGCATCGACGCCCACCTGCTGAATCGCCGTGGCGTGACGCGGCTGTGCTATTGCGGCAGCGTGCTGCATACGCGTCCGTCCAGTCTACTGGCGTCGCGCGAGCCCTTGCAGATCGGCGCGGAGCTGTATGGTCATGCCGACATCGAAGCGGATCACGAAGTCATCCGCCTGCTGGCGCGTGCGCTGCGGCTTGCCGAGCTGCCGCCCAGTCGCATCGATCTGGGGCATGTCGGGATTTTCCGCGCATTGACTGCCGGGTTGAAGCTGGCGCCGGGCGTCGATCAGCAATTGTTTGAGGCTTTGCAGGCCAAGGATTTGCCCACCTTGCGCGAACTGACTGCTGATCTGCCGGCCACGGCGCGCGACGGACTGCTGACCTTGCCGACCTTGTATGGTGGCGTGGAAGTCCTGACGGGCGCTGCCGTTTGCCTGCCGGGGCTCCCGGAAATTTCCAGTGCGCTGGCCGATCTGCTGCGGCTAGCGAACGAATTGAGCGACTTGCCACTCTCCTTCGATCTGGCCGATCTGCGCGGTTATCACTATCACAGCGGCGTGGTGTTCGCCGCCTACTGCGACGACAGTCCGAGCGCGGTGGCGCTGGGCGGGCGCTACGACTCGATTGGCGAGCGCTTCGGCCGCGGCCGGCCGGCAACGGGATTTTCGCTTGACTTGCGTACGCTGGCGCGTCTGTCATCGCCACAAACAGCGCCCGGTGCAATTCTCGCACCGTGGTCGGTAGATGTCGCATTGCGGGACGAAGTCGACCGCCTGCGCGCGGCTGGAGAAATTGTTATCGCGGCTTTGCCCGGACACACGGGCAGTTGGCGCGAGGCCGGTTGCGACCGCCAACTGGCGCAACGTAATGAAATCTGGATCATCGAACCTTTAGAGGAAAATTGATATGGCCAAGAACGTAGTCGTGATCGGTACGCAATGGGGCGACGAAGGCAAGGGCAAGATCGTCGACCTGCTGACAGATCATTCCCAGGGCGTGGTGCGTTTCCAAGGTGGCCACAACGCCGGCCACACGCTGGTGATTGCCGGCAAGAAGACGGTGTTGCATCTGGTGCCTTCGGGCATCCTGCGCGACGGCGTGGTCTGCTACATCGGCAACGGCGTGGTGC
>JAUSBB010000132.1 GCA_030652245.1 Rhodocyclaceae bacterium
GCGCTTTTGCCGTCACCGCCGGCATCGGCATCGAAGCCAAGCTCAAGGAGTTCGAGGCAGCCCACGACGACTACCGCGCCATCATGCTGAAATCGCTCGCCGACCGCCTCGCCGAGGCCGCCGCCGAATGGCTGCACGAGCGCGTTCGCATCGATGACTGGGGCTATGCGCGTGACGAAGGTCTGGCGCTTGACGCCTTGATTGCGGAGAAATATCAGGGCATTCGCCCGGCCCCCGGCTATCCGGCCTGCCCTGACCACACCGTCAAGAAGGCCTTGCTCGAACTGCTCGATGCCAGCGCCGTCGGCATCGAACTCACCGAGAATTTCGCCATGACGCCCGCCGCCGCGGTTTCTGGTTTTTACTTTTCCCACCCGCAGGCCAAATACTTCGCCGTCTCGAAAATTGCCAAGGACCAGCTTGAAGATTGGGCCAGGCGCACCAACTACGCCACTCAAGAGGCCGAAAGATGGCTCGCCCCGCTGCTTTGAGCGACTTCCCCACCGGAGACAAACCCCATGACCGACACCCCAGACAATCGCCTGTCCTTCGACGCCGCCGTCAACTACGTCCAGCAACAAAAGCAGGCCGCTTTCGCCGCCATGCCGGTGTTTGGCGATGATGAGAATGCGGAAACCGCCGAAGGCGCGCGCATCTTCATTCTCGACCTCGACGACGTGGGCGAGCTGCGCCTGCGCTTCATCGCCGGCCCCTTCTTTTCAACGGCCCACGCCGCCAACGAGGCCGTGTCGGCCGACGCGATACCCGATAGCGTGCGCGATCTGCGCTTCCTGCCGACCCGCTACGAAGAGGATTGGGGGACCGACCAGATTCAGCTGTTGATCCAGAAGCTGGTGCAGGCCGCCGGCGTCAATACCGAGCAGATGCCTGATTACAAGAATCTCCCGACCCACGGCGCCGGGCCCGAAGCCGTGTTCCCCATTTCCTTCATCGGCCGGGACGGCGCGACGCACTAATCCAGGGAATATTCAGACGCCCCAGACCACCGGTTTTTTCTCGCCTAACGATTCTTCCAGCATCGCCAGAAGCGGCGCGGCGCGCTGCGTCAGGCTGACAAAGGGGCGGGTGGCGCAGGGGCCGCCGCCGGCGTCGGCCTCGGTTTTTGGCTCGTCGTCCAGTACATGCTGGCGGTGGCGTTCCTTGTCTTCCGCAATCGCCGCCTTCAGCCGGGCGATGGCCTCGGGCAGTTGTTCGATGGTGACGATGCCCTTGTCGCAGGCTTCCTTGCCCATCAGTTCCATCATGCGTTTTGCCACATCGCCGAAGTAGATGACATCGGCGCTGGCCGCGGATTTGAAGGTGACGATCATAGTGCCGCCGTGTAGGCGAGATGGCCATCGATCAGGGTGTAACGCACTTCGCCCGACAATTCCTGGCCGAGGAAGGGGGTGTTCTTTCCTTGGCTTTTCAGCCTCTCGCGGCTGACGGTGAAGCGGGTTGCCGGGTCGAACACGCACAGGTCGGCGGGGCTGCCGACCGCGAGACGGCCGCAGCCCGCCTTGTCCAGGCCCAGAATGCGCGCCGGGTCGCTGGTGATGCGGGCCAGCGCCGTGGCCAGCGGCAGTTTTGCGGCGGCGGCCCAGGAGAGGGTGAGCGGCAACAGCAGTTCCAGCCCGGTCGCGCCGGGCTCGGCCTCGTCGAAGGGCAATTGCTTGGCGTCGTCATCGACGGGGGTGTGGTCGGAACAGAGCACATCGATGCTGCCGTCGGCCAGGCCGGCGGCCAGCGCGGCGCGGTCCCTGGCTGAACGCAGCGGCGGGTCGAGCCGGGCATGGGCGTCGAAAAACCCGATGTCGCGGTCGCACAGGTGCAAATGCTGGGTGGTGATGTCGCAGGTGACGGGCAGGCCGGCGGCCTTCGCGGCGCGCACCAGTTCCAGCCCGGCGGCGGACGACAGGCGGCGGATGTGCAGGCGTCCGCCGGTCTCTTCCGCCAGTTGCAGATAGGTGGCGAGCGCCACGGTTTCGGCCACCACCGGAATGCCGGCCAACCCTAAGCGAGCGGCAATGGCGCCGTCGTGGGCGACGCCGCCCCGGGCAAGATGCGCATCCTGCGCCTGCAGCCAGACCGGGAAGCCGAAGGTGGCGGCATATTGCATCGCCCGCAGCAGCACCTTGGTGTCCACCACGCTGACGTCGGCCTGCCCGAAGGCAATGCAACCCGCCTCGGCCAGCTCCGCCATTTCGGTCAAGCGCTGACCGGCGAGGCCCACCGTGAGCGCGCCGACCGGATGGACATGGGCGAAGCCCGGCTGGCGCGCGCGGTGCTTGAGCATCTCGACCAGTCCCGGCTCGTCGAGCGGCGGGTCGGTGTCGGGCGGACAGACCAGCCGGGTCACCCCGCCGGCCGCCGCCGCCGCCATCTCTGATTCGAGCGTCGCCTTGTATTCGAAACCGGGCTCGCGTAAGCGCGCCGACAGGTCGATCAGGCCGGGACAGACGATGCAGCCGCTGGCGTCGATCACCCCCTCGGCGGTAAAACTGTCGGGCGCCGTCTCGCCAACGCCGACTATGACGCCGTTGGCGATGAATACGCTGGCCGCGCGGTCCAGGCCGCTGGCCGGGTCGATGACGCGGCCGTTTTTTATTTCGATCTTCATTGGCTGCCTCCCGCGAGCATGCTCATCACGGCCATGCGCACCGCGATGCCGAAAGTCACCTGCGGCAGGATGACCGCCTGCTTGCCGTCGGCAACCGCCGAGTCGATTTCGATGCCGCGATTCATCGGCCCCGGATGCATGACAATGGCGTCGGGCTTGGCGAGTGCAAGCTTTTCCGGTGTCAGTCCGTAGGATTTGAAATATTCCTGCGGGCTGGGCAGGAGCGCGCCCTGCATGCGTTCGTTTTGCAGGCGCAGGGTCATCACCACGTCGGCGCCCTTCAGGCCCTCGTTGATGTCGTGGCAGACGCGCAGCGGCCCCTTCTCGATCATGCGGGCCGCCGCGGCGGGCAGCAGCGTTTTCGGGCCGACCAGGCGAATCTCGGGCACGCCCAGGGTGACCAGCGCATGCAACTGGCTTCTGGCGACGCGCGAATGCAGGATGTCGCCGACCAGCGCCACCGTCAGCCCGGTGAAATCGCGCTTGTAGTGGCGGATGGTGTACATGTCCAGCAGGCCCTGCGTCGGATGCGAATGGCTGCCATCGCCGGCGTTGACGACATGAATGTGATTGCGCCCGGTGGCGGCCAGGTGCTGGGCGATCAGGTAGGGCGCGCCGCTGGAGGCGTGGCGCACGACAAACATGTCGGCCTGCATGGCGGCGAGGTTGTCGACGGTGTCGAGCAGGGTTTCGCCCTTGGCGGCGCTGGAGGTATTGATGTTGAGATTGATGACATCCGCCGACAGCCGCTTGGCGGCGATCTCGAAGGTGGTGCGGGTGCGCGTCGAGTTTTCGAAGAACAGGTTGAAGATGCTCTTGCCGCGCAAGAGCGGCACCTTCTTCACCTCGCGTTCGGCCACCGCCGTGAAGGGGGCGGCGCGGTCGAGGATGTCGTGGATGATTTCGCGCGACAGGCCTTCGAGGGAGAGCAGGTGAATCAGCTCGCCGTGGTCGTTCAACTGGGGATTGGCGGTCGTCATGCTGCCTCCGTCGGGCCGCCCCAAGGGGGCAGCAAGTCAGTAATCCGGAAGCCGCAAAGCGGCTGAACCAAAGTCATCCCCTTCCTCGGGAAGGGGGGTGGGGGGATGGGGGTCATTTTTCGCTCAGGCTGAAATTCAATTCACCGTTCGTGTCCCGCTGCAGATTGAAGCTCTGGCTGGCGGGCAGGGGCTGCTGCAAGGTATACGCGCACCAGGTTGCGGCAATCGGCAGCTCGCGCCCGCCGCGATCGACCAGCACCGCCAGATCGACCCGCGCCGGCCGGCCGTAGTCGAAAATCTCGTTGAGCGCGGCGCGGATGGTGCGGCCGGTGTAGAGCACGTCATCGACGAGAATCAGGTGTGCGCCCGCGACGTCGTCCGGTAGGTGCGAGACTTGCCCGGCGGCCTTCAGGCCGCTACCCAGATGGTGGTCGTCGCGGTGAAAGGACACGTCGATGCTGGCGGGCGGCGTGAGCAGCCCAAGCCGGGCATGCAGTGCTTCGGCAACCCAGACGCCCCCCGTGTGGATGCCGACCAGCACCGTGTCGGGCCGGACGTGCGGCCGTATTTGCGCGGTCAGTTGGTCGATCAGTTCAGTGATGCTGGGTAGGGTGTGCATGTTGGTCAAACCAGTCTTGAAGGATGATGGCGGCGGCGGCTGCATCGACGCGGGCGCGGCGTCCCGCCCCCTGGTCGGCGAGTTGCGACGTAGCGGCGCAGGAGGAAAACCGTTCGTCAACGAACTCGACCGGCAGGCCGAAACGGCCGGAAAGTTGGCGGGCGAAACGATCGCAGCGGGCGGCAAACGCATGGTCACTGCCATCGACATGGCGCGGCAGACCGACTACCAGTCGCGCCGGCTGCCACTCGGCGATCAGCTTGCCGATGGCGGCAAAGCGGCGATCGTTGATTTCGTCTTCAATGATCGCGAGCGGCCGGGCACTGGCAATCAGCGTCTCGCCAATCGCCACGCCAATCCGCTTCAATCCAAAATCAAACGCCATCACAGTGCCGCCCTCTGTCCCCTGATCAAGCATGCCCCGCCACGTCCGACAGGTTGGCGAAATCGATCCCCAGCAACTGCATCGCCGCCGGCAGGCGTTCTTCGGCCGGCAGGGTGAAGATAATGGCGGGGTCGGCGGCGACGGTCAGCCAGGCATTCTGCGAAAGCTCCCATTCGATCTGGCCGGCGGCCCAGCCCGAGTAGCCCAATGACATGAGCACCTCGCTGGGCTCGCCGTCGGCGCTCATCGCCTGCAGGATGTCGCGCGAGCTGGTCAGGCCGACCTCGCCGGTCACCTTGAGCGTCGATTGCCAGTCGCCGGCGGGCCGGTGCAGCACAAAGCCCCGCTCGGGTTGCACCGGTCCGCCGAAGTACACCGGCAGGTCGCGATATTTCGCCTCGGTGGCGCCAGGCGCCAGGGGAATGTTGACCCGCTCGAAAAGCGTGCCGAGGGAGATGTCGAGCGGCCGGTTGACGATGATGCCCAGCGCGCCGCTGGCGTTGTGCTCGCACACATAGGTCAGGGTGCGCGAGAAATTCGGATCGGTCATGGCGGGCATGGCGATCAGAAAATGGTTGGCGAGACTGATGGGTTCGATGGACATGGTCAGGCTTGGAATGTCCGTGCATTGTAATCCGTCGCCGCTGATTTACGAATGGCCAGCAACCGACATCCCCCCTGCAGCCTTGCCGCCGGGCCGCCCTCATTGGCCAAATGAGGCAAGGCGGCACGCGGCGCCAGCCGCAACCCGCACCACAGCCCGTAACGAAGCGCCCCGTAATAGCCGAGCGCAGCGAGCAACAGTCACCTCCCCGCGAGGGGAGGTTGGGAGGGGCGGGCTTTATCAATCAGCGCGGCGATCAGCGCCAACAGCTCGCCTTCATCGTAGGGCTTGCCGAGGTAGTGATTGACGCCAATTTCCATGGCGTAGTTGCGGTGCTTGTCGGCGATGCGCGACGTGATCATGATGATCGGCACGTCCTTCGTGCGCTTGTCGTTGCGGACATTGCGGGTCAGGTCGAAACCGTCCATGCGCGGCATCTCGATGTCGACCAGCATGACATCGGGGACGATCTCGCTCAGTTGTTCGAGGGCGTCGACGCCATCCTTGGCGGTGATGACCTGGTAGCCCTCGCGCGCCAGCAGGCGGCCGGTGATCTTGCGCACGGTGAGCGAATCGTCGACCACCATCACCGTCGGCGTCGCGGGGACCGCCGCCTCTTCCTCGCCTATCCGCCGGATCATCGTCTGGGAAAGGGCGAGCGGGGCGAGTTGGGTGGCATGGCGACTCGCCAGGGCGATCGGATTGATGATCAGCGCCACCGCGCCGTCACCGAGCACGGTGGCGCCGGCGATGCCGATCACGCGCGCCAGTTGCGGGCCGATGTTCTTGACCACGACTTCGCTGTTGCCGCGCAGGGCATCCACCTCGAGGGCGATGCGCTGGCTATGGACGCCCAGGCCCTTGATCAGCATCAGCCAGTGGCGGCGCGCCGGTTGCGGCTGGGCGCCGGGGTCGCCCAGCAAGCGGCCGATGTAGTGCCAGGCGTAGTGGTTGCCCATCCAGTCGGTGCCGCCGGCGGCGCGGATGGCGGCGATCACCTCGGGCTTCAGCTCGCTGACCTGCTCGACCATGGCCGAGGGAATCGCATAGACGTGGTGGCCCGAGCGCACCAGCACGGCTTGCGCCACCGCCAGCGTCAGGGGCAGGTAGATGCGGAAACGCACGCCGCGCCCCGGTTCGGATTCGACTTCGATGCGGCCGCCCAGGTTGGCCGTTTCGTTCTTGACGACGTCCATGCCGATGCCGCGACCGGCGACCTCGGTCACCTCGGTGACCGTCGAGAAACCGGGCTGGAAGATCATGCCCATGACGCGGGCGTCATCAGCGGATTCGTCCGCGCCCAGCAGGCCGTGTTCGATGGCCCGGGCACGAATGCGCGGCAGATCAAGACCGGCGCCATCGTCGCTCATCTCGATCAGCACTTCGTTGCCGGCCTGCGCCAGGGTCAGTTGTATCTCGCCAATCTCCGGCTTGGCCGTGGCGGCGCGTGCCGCGCGATCTTCCAGGCCGTGGGCCACGGCGTTGCGCAGCAGGTGCTCAATCGGCCCGGTCATCGCCTCCAGCACCGAGCGGTCGAGTTCGGTCTGGCCGCCGCGAATGTCGAGGTTGGCGCGCTTGTCGAGTTCCTTCGCCGTCTGCCGTACGACCCGGTAGAGACGATCGGCGAGGGTGTTGAAGGGCACCATGCGCACGCTCATCAACGCTTGCGAATGCTCGCGGTTCAGGCGTGCCTGGGCGATCAGCGCGGCGTCGGCCTGGTCCAGGTTCAAGAGCAGGGATTGCTGCGAGGTGGCGACGTCGTTGACGCTCTCCGCCATCATCCGGGTGATTTCCTGGAAGCGGGTGAAGC
>JAUSBB010000167.1 GCA_030652245.1 Rhodocyclaceae bacterium
GGCGAACCGCATCCGCGCACGCTGGAACTGGTCGAAGCGGTTGCCCAGCGCGTGACGCAGGGCGGCATCGAAGCGTGGTTCGCGCTCGATGCCAACGAACTGCTCGGTGCCGAAGCCGCTCAGTACGAAAAAATGAATGACACGCTCGACGTCTGGTTCGACTCGGGCACGACACACCGCTCCGTCTTGCGCGGTTCGCACGCGGCCGATTGCGCCTGGCCCGCCGACCTTTACCTTGAAGGCTCCGACCAGCATCGCGGCTGGTTCCATTCCTCATTGCTCACCGGCTGCGCCATCGACGGCCGCGCGCCCTACAAGGGTCTCTTGACCCATGGCTTCGTCGTCGACGGCAAGGGCATGAAGATGTCCAAGTCGAAGGGCAACGTCGTCGCGCCGCAGCAGGTGTCCGACACGCTCGGCGCCGAAATTCTGCGCCTGTGGGTCGCGGCCACCGACTACTCGGGCGAACTGACTATCTCGAAGGAAATTCTCGACCGCGTCGTCGAGGTCTATCGCCGCCTGCGCAACACCCTCAAGTTCCTGCTCGCCAACACGGCTGATTTCGCTGCGCATGGTGACAATGCGCAAATGCTGCCCGTCGATCAATGGCTGGAAATCGACCGCTACGCGCTGGGTTTGACGCGCGAGTTGCAAGACAACTGCCGCGCCGCCTACGACCGCTACGAGTTTCACAAGATCGTCCAGGCGCTGCAAAACTTCTGTGCCGAAGATCTCGGCGCCTTTTATCTCGACATCCTCAAGGACCGGCTCTACACCAGCGCCGCCGACTCGCGCGCCCGCCGCTCGGCGCAAAGCGCGCTGTGGCACATCGTGCAATCGATCACTCGCCTCATGGCGCCGATTCTCTCCTTCACCGCCGAGGAAATCAGGCAAGTGCAGGGGGGCGAGAGCGTCATGCTGAGCACCTGGCACACCCTGCCGGAACTCCCCGATGCAGCGGCGCTGGCGACACGCTGGGAGGCGATTCGCGCCGTTCGCGCCAACGTGTCCAAAGTTCTCGAAGACCTGCGCGCCGTCGGCAAGATCGGATCGTCATTGCAGGCTGAAGTGGCGATCAACGCCTCGGACGAGACGTTTGACCTGCTGACCACGCTCGGCGACGATCTCAAGTTTGTGCTGATCTGCTCGAAAGTGACGCTCACAAAAGTCGGCGCTGGCGAGACGGCGTCGATTTCGGCAATGCCCTCTTCCCACACCAAATGCGCCCGCTGCTGGCACTGGCGCGAAGATGTGGGGCGGCATGAACGCTCCGCCGAGCATGCCGAGCTGTGCGGCCGCTGCGCTACCAACCTCTTCGGCGCGGGCGAGGCACGCAAGTTTGCGTGACATGTTGCCTGGCCTCTCCCGCTGGCTCGTGCTCGCCGGCGCGATCATCATTGCCGACTTCGTCAGCAAGGCTTGGGTGCTGTCCGCCTTCCATCTGCACGAGAGCCGGGCGGTGACCCCTTTTTTCAACCTCGTGCTGGTTTTCAATCCCGGGGCGTCGTTCAGCTTTCTGGCCGATGCCGGCGGCTGGCAGCGCTGGTTCTTCGTCGTCCTGGCGCTGGCCATTTCAGCCTGGCTGGTGGCGATGCTTCGCCAGCATGCGCACGAACGCTTGCCGCCCTTTGCCCTGACGCTGGTGCTGGGCGGCGCGCTGGGCAATGTCATCGACCGCCTGCGTTTCGGCGCGGTCATCGACTTCCTCGACTTCCACTTCGCCGGCTGGCACTGGCCGGCCTTCAATGTGGCCGATTCGGCCATTGTCGTCGGCGTGGTGCTGTTGCTCTGGCAGCAGTTAACCCACAAGGAAAGCGGCAAATCTGAATAAAAGCGGCGCCTGACGCGGCACCTTGCAGTCGAACTGTATTAAGTCTATATTCGGTCCTGTTTAATTGTCAGGTAAACGACCATGAAGCTGTCCAGTCAGATCAAGCCCATCAGCCATTTCAAGGCCAACGCGGCGGAGATTGTGCGTCAGTTGACCGAGCAGCGCCAGCCGATGATCATTACCCAGAATGGGGAGGTCACGGCGGTGATTCAGGATATTGCGTCGTACGAGGAAACGCAGGAAACCATGGCGTTGCTGAAGCTGCTTGCCTTGGGCAATCGCCAGATTGAGTCAGGCCGCGTCACCCCCGCGGCGGCGGTCATTGATCGACTGCGTGCAAAGAAAGCCGTTGCCTGATGCCGCATTACGCAGTATTTCTGACCGAGGATGCCGAGCGGGATCTCGAAGCGCTTTTTGACTACATCGTCGAACATGACTCGCTGGTGGCAGCCAACAGAGTGCTTGACCGCATGGAAAAAGTGATCGCCAGCCTTTCATCACTGCCCGAACGTGGTTCGTTTCCGCGGGAACTCCTGGCACTTGGCATCAAGGACTATCGCCAGATTTTCTTCAAGCCGTATCGACTGATCTATCGTGTTGTCGATGCACGCGCCTACATTTACCTGATCGTTGACGGGCGGAGAGACATGCAGACGCTATTGGCACGTCGTCTCCTCAGTTACTGAGTCACGGCGTCCATTCTTGGCGCCGGGTATTTTGAACAGAAAGAAATCGTCACGATGAATGACCGTGTCCGTCCCGACAGCCTCGTTACCCTGCACTACCGCGTCACCACCGCCGACGCTACCGAGATCGTCTCCACCTTCGACGCCACGCCCGCCACGCTGCAACTCGGTAGCGGCGAACTTGCCCCGCCGCTGGAAGTCTGCCTGGCCGGCCTGCCGGTCGGCGAGCACCATGTATTTACGCTTGAGCCCGAGCAAGCCTTCGGCGCGCACAACCCCGATCTGGTCAAGCGGCTGCTGCTTGGCGAACTGCCGAATGACGGCGCCGACCTCGCGCCCTATGCCGTGATCGAGTTCACCGCGCCCAGCGGCGGCAAATTTGCCGGTCTGGTGCGCGAACTCGACGCCACGGCGGTCCTGATCGACTTCAACCACCCGCTCGCGGGCAAGTCGATACGTTTTGAAGTTGAAGTCATCGGGATCCTCTGATGCAAATCCTCCTCGCCAACCCCCGCGGCTTCTGTGCCGGCGTCGAACGCGCCATCGCCATCGTCGAACGCGCGCTGGAAAAGTTCGGTGCGCCGATCTATGTGCGCCACGAAGTCGTGCATAACCGCTTCGTCGTCGACAACCTGAAAGCCAAGGGCGCCATCTTCGTCGACGAACTCGATGAAATACCCGACGGCGCCACGGTCATCTTCAGCGCCCACGGCGTACCCAAGGCCGTGCGTTTGGAAGCCGCGCGACGCGGCTTGAAGGTTTTCGACGCCACCTGCCCGCTGGTGACCAAGGTGCATCTTGAAGTCGAACGCCACCGCAAACAGGGCCGCGAAGTCGTCATGATCGGCCACAAGGGCCACCCGGAAGTCGAGGGGACCATGGGACAGAGCGATGGTGGCATACACCTCGTCGAAAATGTCGCGGATGCCACGGCATTGAAAGTCGGCGCTGGGCCGTCCCAAGCCGACGCCAGCCCCCCGTGGGGGCAGCGAGCCGGGGTTGCGAGCGTGGGGGCCAGCAAAGTCGGCGCTGGCGAGACGGCGCAATGTGTTCCATTGGCTTATGTCACCCAGACCACACTGTCCATGGACGATGCCGCCGCTATCATCGCCGCCCTGAAGGCGCGTTTCCCCGCCATCGTCGGGCCCAAAAAAGACGACATCTGCTATGCAACGCAAAACCGGCAGGATGCCATCAAGCGACTGGCCGAGCGCTGTGACGTGATCGTCGTCGTCGGGTCGCGGAACAGTTCCAACTCAAACCGCTTGCGCGAGGTTGCGGAACACATGGGACGTCAGGCCTATCTGGTTGATCGCGCCGCCGAAATCGACGCCGCCTGGTTTGTCGGCAGTCAGTCCGTCGGCGTCAGCGCAGGAGCGTCGGCGCCCGAGTCGTTGGTAATCGAGGTGGTGCAGGCGATCGCCGCATACACCGGTGGCGTCGCGCCCGAGACCCTCCGCAGCGATGAAGGGGTCAATTTCCCCTTGCCCGGCGAACTGCTTTGATTTCTGCCGCCACTCGCCGGTGAATCTCCGCCGTTCATCGGTTTCGTGTGGCGCTAGCGGTGAAAATGAATAAAGTTCAATCGTGCAAAGGAGCCAATCAATGAAAATCAACAAGGGTTTTACCTTGATCGAGGTGATGATTGTTGTCGTCATCATTGGAATTTTGGCATCTATCGCTTTCCCCAGTTATCAGGAGTATGTCAGGCGAGGCAATCGTTCGGCTGCGCAGGCACAGATGATGGACATTGCTTCGCGCCAACAGCAATTCTTTCTTGCCAACAGGCAATACGCAAGCAAAGCGGAGCTTGAAGCCAGCGGGTATGGGCTACCAACCGAGGTCGCTTCCAAATATAGCTACACGATCACTGTAGGCGCCGGTAACCCACCAAGCTTCGTCATTAACTTTACGGCGATTGGCGCGCAGGTTCCGGACGGCAACCTCAGTCTCGATAGCAACGGCGTCAAGACGCCA
>JAUSBB010000042.1 GCA_030652245.1 Rhodocyclaceae bacterium
TCGAGTTCGATGCGGACTTCGCGCGCTTTCCATTCGAGGTCGAGGGCCGTGGTTTCGGCCTCCAGCGCACCCTTGTAGGCATCGAGCAATTCGAGAATGGTGGATTCGCCGGCGCGGTAGGCGGTTTCGGCGATGCGGACAAGCTCGGCCGAAGGGGCGACGGCCGAGCCGCGGTAACGTTCGGCGGCAATGATCAGTTGCGTGAGCTGCCGGTGCAGACCGGCAAGTTCGCCTTCCGCCTGCTGGCGCGCGAGACCCAGCTCGGCGCGCGCCGCTTGGGCCTGCGCGGCGCTGCGCCGGTCGCCCGCCTGCTGGCGGTCGAAGAGCGGCAGGTTGAAGGCGAGCATGACCAGATTGCCGTTTTCGCGTGCCACGCCGTCGTCCGCGCGCTTGCCGCCGATGCCGACGCTGAGTTCCGGCAGATTGCGCCGCGCGGCGGCGTTGTCAGCCTGGGCCGCGTCGACGCGCGCCGTCAGCGCGGAGAGGTCGGGCCGTGCGGCGATCCGGGCCTGCAAGTTCGGGATGGTCGGCGGTGCTTCGGGCAGCAGACGACCGGCGATGCCATCATCGACCGCGCGGCCGATCAGCGCGGCCAGCCGGGCGCGGCCGCGCTCCAGGTCGGCGCGCGTTTCGGCCAGCCGGGCTTCGGCGCTGCGCTGCTCGCGCGCCAGGCGGCGGCGGTCATAGCCGGCCACCTCGCCGGCGCGGGCGAGCTTGTCCACGACCCCGCCGATGGCGGCGAAGCGCGCCGCCCAGTCGCCGACCGCGCGGAGCGTTTCCTGCCGGCGCAGCAGATCATGGAAGGCGCGGCGCAACTCGACGGCACGGTCGTTGTGGCGGGCGAGATTGTCGGATTCGGTGGCGCGGATGCGATGGCGCGCCGCCTCTTCGCGCAGGCCGCGCCGCCCCGAGAGGTCGAGCGGTTGCATCAGTTGCCAACTGGTCTCGCGCGTGACGCCGGTCTTGTCGCGCGACAGTTCCAGCGTGGGGTTCGCCCAGATGCCGGCGGCCAACGCATCCGCCTCGGCTTCCCCGACACGGGCCTGCAACAGATCGGAAAACTCCGGGCGCGACAGGCCGAGACGCAGCGCCTCGGCCTCGGTGATACTCGCGCCAGCCAATACGGAACCGGTGCATAGGCCAAATACCATGGCCAAGATGACCAGGCGCGGTCTGCATGAAAAATGATGGTGATTCATCGAAATCCTCGTTTGAACAGGTTGGGATTTCGACGGGACGCGGCCGAACCCCGTCAAGGGTTCGTGCGCAAAGTGCTACAAGGAAATCAGGCGTCCCGCCGACTCAGGCGACGGACGCGGCTCTCGGTGGACGTTCGAGGCGGGACGGAAGGGCCGAACTGAAGGTTTCGGCGCTGCGAGGCGGCTGCGCGCCCGTGACGATCGGCAAGTTCAATCCGCCCAGAGCGGGCAGCAACAGGGAGAACACCGGATGAACATGCGCGTGGTGATGGTCGCTCGCCTGCTGGGTCGAATCGACGGCGCTGTCCTGCCCGACATTGTGCTGCCCGACATTGCCGACCCTGTCGTCGTCATGCGCATGATCAAGTACATGGACGTGATGATCCGGATGCGCGGCATGCTGCAACGCCGTCACGGCGGCAAAGGCCGCGTTGAACGGGATCAGGACAGCAAGCAGGAGAGGCAGGAAAAAACGCATGGGCCGGACTATATCAGACGGGTAGGCGCGGCCCGCTCAAGCACGCACAACAGCCGCGACGTATCCTCGGTTCCCCAGCCCGCCGCCATCAGGCCGTCGAGCTGTTGCATCACAGTGGCGCCGACCGGCAGCGGCACGCCCTGGCGCGTCGCCTCGGCCATCACCATGACAAAATCCTTGTGGTGCAGGCGCGCCACCACGCCCGGGGCGAAGTCACGCGCCGCCATCTTGGCGCCGAAAAATTCGAGGACGCGCGATCCGGCCGAGCCACCTTGCAGCGCCTGCCGCACCTTATCGAAATCGACGCCAGCGGCCGCCGCCAGGCGCGCCGCCTCGGCGGTCGCCTCGATGGCCGCCACCATCACCAGTTGATTGCAGGCCTTCGCCACCTGCCCCGCGCCTGACGCGCCGGCATGCACGATGGTCTTGCCGAGGCAGGCGAACAGCGGGGCGAGCCGTTCCGCCAGCGCCGCCTTGCCGCCCCACATGATGGCCAGCGTGGCCGCTCGCGCACCCGCCGTACCGCCGGAAACCGGGGCATCGACGAAATCGACGCCTTTTTCCGCATAGCGTCGGGCAAGTTCGCGCGCCACTGGCGGCGCAATGGTCGAGAAATCGAGATGCACGCTGCCAGGCTTGAACCCCGTGATCAGTTGCGCGGCGAGTTCTTCGACATCTGCGCTGCCGGTGACATTGGTGCAGACAATCTCGCTCGCCCGCGCCACTGTGGCAGGCGTTTCGGCCCACTGCGCCCCGCGCTCCAGCAGAAAGTCGGCGCTGGCGGGACGGCGGCTCCAGACCGTGAGCGCATGTCCGGCGGCCAGCAGATGTTCCGCCATCGGCTGGCCCATCCCGCCGAGGCCGATGAAGCCGATGTTCATTGTTCAGGTGCGCTGATGCGCTCCAGCAATTTCAGCGCGGCCACCGAATCTTCCTCGCCCATGCCGCTGCCGACGATGGCGTTGAAGAGTTGCGCGGTGGCCGCCGCCGAAGGCAGCATCAGGCCGAGGCGGTGCGCTTCTTCCATGACGATGCGTAAATCCTTCTGGTGCATCCAGGCCTTGAAGCCGGGCTTGAAGTTGCGGTCGAGCATGCGCTGGCCGTGGTTCTCCAGAATTCTCGAATAGGCGAATCCGCCCAGCAGGGCTTCGCGCACTCGGGCCGGATCGACGCCGCTTTTGGCCGCGAAATTGAAAGCCTCGGCCACCGCAGCCACCCCGACGCCGGTGAGAATCTGGTTGCAGGCCTTGGCCACCTGCCCCGCGCCGATCGCGCCGATCAGGGTGATCGACTTGCCCATTTTTTCGAACAGCGGTTTCACCTTCTCGAAAACCTCGGGCTTGCCGCCCACCATGATGGTCAGCGCGGCATTGATCGCGCCGATCTCGCCGCCCGACACCGGCGCGTCGAGGAATTCAATGCCCTTGGCAGCCAGTTCGGCGCCGATCTCGCGCGCCGCGTTGGGATTGATCGTGCTCATGTCGACGACGATCAAGCCCGGCCGGGCCCCGCTGGCGATGCCATCTTCTTCCAGCGCCACCGCACGCACATCGGGTGCGTCGGCCACCATGACAAAGACAATTTCGGCATGCCGCGCCACTTCTGCCGCCGAAACATGCGCCCGGGCAGCCACGTCCTTGAACGGTTCCAGCGAGGCCGGTCGGCGCGCCCAGAGATGCAGGGTATGACCAGCTTGCGCCAGATGCAGGGCAAGCGGTCGGCCCATCAGGCCGAGTCCAATGAAGCCGATGTTCATGCTCACGCCCCGGTCACGGCCTTGGTGATCAGCGGCACCAGCGGCTCGGGCAGCTTGAGCTTGCCGGAGAGCGCGAACTCATGAGCGCGCGACGACATCTTCTTCCAGGTCTTGCGGATGATGTCCAGCCATTTTTCCTCGGAATACTCGGGATGCTTGCCGGCGAAGCCGAGCATGTAATCCTCGATGAACACCAGGTCGATGACATCCTCGACCATCTGGGTATCCGGGTTCACCTTCAGGCCGCGCTTGCCGACAGCCTGCTTGACGCGCTCGATGATCGCGGCGTCGATGCCTGCGTCGGTCATCAAGCGGCCCGCCGTTTCGGCGTGAAACTTGTACAGCCCGGTGCGCCATTGCAGATAACCGTCGCGCGTCATCGGATAGCTGTCGCGCGGCGTCTTCCAGCGCTGGATGTGCTGGGCGCGCACCGCCAGCTTGATGGCCTCGTCGGCCTCGGGCGCATACCGCGCCAGCATCGCGCTCATGCGCTGCGCATACAGCAGCTCGTAGGGCGCGGCCTTGCCGTTTGCATCGGACTCCTGACGGGGATCTTCGGCATTGGCGGCATCGAAAAGCGCGATGGCGCGGTCGAACGCGGATGTGGTCATGGTGCTTTCCTTAATTTAAATGTGGATGAAACAGATAACCGTGGCTCAGTTTCCATAGCTTTGCCGCCGGGCCGCCCCAAGGCAAAGCGGCACGCGCCGCCAGGCGCAATCCGCACCCAGGCATGAACGGGGGACACCCCGTAATACCCGAGCGCAGCGAGCCGCAAGTCTCCCCTCCCGCGAGGGAGGGGCTGGGGGAGGGCGGGCCTTTTAATAGACGCCCTGCGCAATCATCGCGTCGGCCACCTTGACGAAGCCGGCG
>JAUSBB010000168.1 GCA_030652245.1 Rhodocyclaceae bacterium
GGGATCGCCGGTTATCCCTATCACCTGAAGGCGCTGATCCTGTGGTCGTCCAACCCGCTCTACGGCATCGCCGGTCTGCGGACGAAGATCGGCAAGGACTTGGCCGATCCGAAAAAACTGCCTTTGATCATCTCGGTCGACCCGTTCATCAACGAGAGCAACGCCTATGCCGATTACATCGTCCCCGACTCGCTCATGTACGAGAGCTGGGGCTGGGTCGCCGCGTGGAACGGCGTGCCGACCAAGTCGCTGGGCGCCCGCTGGCCGGTCATCGAACCGAAAGCGGCCAAAACGCCGGACGGCCAGGCCGTTGGCATGGAGACTTTCTTCATTGCCCTGGCCAAGGCAATGAATCTGCCGGGTTTCGGCGAGGATGCGCTACGCGACACCGAGGGCAATGCTTATCCCTTGAACGGTCCCGAGGATTGGTATTTGCGCGCTGGCGCCAACATCGCCTGGCAGGGCAAAGAGCCGGTCGCCGATGCCACGGATGAAGACGTGATTCTCTCTGGCGTTGAGCGTTTGCGCCCCTTGCTGGAGAAAACGCTGAAGCCCGAGGAAGTTGCCAAGGTCGCCTTCCTGTTGAGTCGCGGCGGCCGTTACCAACCCGGCAAGGATGCTTACGACGAAGACAATGCCGAGTGGATGCGCAACCCGATGAAATTCATGTCCCACCTGTGGAACGAAAATGTCGGTGCTTCGAAAAACAGCCTGTCGGGCAAGCGCAATCGCGGCTGCGGCACCTGGGTCGAGCCGGCATTTGCCGATGGCACGCCGGTGCGGAATATTTACCCCGCCGACCAGTGGCCCTTGCAACTTGTGAGCTACAAATCCGCGCTGCAGAACTCCTACTCGATTGGCGCTACCCGCCTGCTCGGGGTGCATCCGGAAAATCCGGTGCTGATACACCCGGACGACGCCCGCCGCATGGGTCTGGCAATGGGCGACCTGGCGGAAATTACCACGCCGGGCGGCAGCCTCAAGGCGCGCATCATGGTGCATGCCGGGATCATTCCTGGCGTAGCCGCCTTCGAGCACGGTTTTGGTCACCGCGAACTGGGCGCGCGCGCCCACCGCATCGGTGGTAATCGACAGCCAGAGGACAAGCGGCTGGCGGCAGGTGTTAACCTGAACGACATCGGTCTCATGGACCCGACCCGGCCCGATAAGGCGCCCTGGGTTGACGCCATCTCCGGCGCCACGGTGCGGAATGGCCTGCCGGCAAAAATCCGGCGGATGTGAAGAGTGGCGTGCTAGTCGAGTGCCGCCGGATTGGCCTGCAGCATCAGGCGGGCCAATTCGGCGGCGGATGAAACTCCGGCCTTTTCCATGACGTGCTGGCGATGGATGTGTACGGTTTTTTCGCTGATCCCGAGCTCGGCGGCGATCAATTTGTTGGGCTGTCCGCGCGCTACCAGGCAGGCGACCTCCTGCTCACGCGGGGATAGGCTGGCCAGCGCAGCGCCGGCGGCATCGCGCTTCTGCGACTGGCTCAGAGTTTCGGCGCTGCGCCGGATGGCGGTCGCCACGGCATCCAGCACCATCTGATCCTTGAACGGTTTTTCGATGAAGTCGCTGGCGCCCGATTTCATCGCCTGAACCGCCAGGGACACATCGGCATGGCCCGTCATGAAAATTATGGGCAGATGGATGCCGCGCTCGCGCAGCACCTGCTGTAATTCCAGGCCGCTCATGGCCTGCATGCGGATGTCGAGCAGCAGGCAGCAAGGCAGTGCGGGCAGTTCCACTGTTTCGAGATACTCCTCGGCAGACCCATACAGGCTGACCTTCCAGCCGACCGATTCGAGCAGGAAGCGCAGTGACCGGCGCAGGCCGGAATCATCCTCAACGACGTGAACAAGACACTGGTCAGGCAGATTGATCATGGCAGGGTAGGGAGAAGGAAAAACGCATGCCGGGGCCGTCCTGATTGGGTTCGGCCCACAGTCGGCCACCGTGAGCCTCGATGATGGTCTTGCAGATGGGTAATCCGAGCCCAAGACCATCGGGCTTGGTGGTGAAAAAAGGCTCGAACAAATGTACCTGCTGGGCGGGGTCGAGGCCGCTGCCGCGGTCAATCACATGCACCAGCAGGCGGGTTTCAGCCGTTTCGATGACGATCTGGATGCCGCGGCGCGCGGCCGACAGATCACGGCCGGCATCGATCGCATTCTTGATCAGGTTGAGCAGTACCTGCTGAATCTGCGGCCCGTCCGCCAACGCCTGGCACGTCCCGCTCGCCTTGTTGTCGATAGTGATTCCCGGTGGGCGATCCAGCATGCCGACAATGAGCCGGCGGGCTTCATCCGCGATTGCCACAAGATCTATCGGCTCGCGGACCGCGGCGCGTTTTCTTACGAAATGACGGATGCGCTGGACAATGCCGCCGGCCCGCTCGGATTCATTGACAATTTCGGTGCAGGCTTCGGTCAGCGCTTCCGGGGTCAGGTTATTGCCGGACTGCCGCAACAGCACGCTGCGGGCGTAGTTGCCGATGGTGGCGAGAGGCTGGTTGATTTCGTGCGCCAGATTGCCGGAAAGTTCGCCCAACACGGACAGCCGCGAAAGATGCTCCATTTGTTCCTGACTTTCGCGCATGCGCGACTCCGCCACTTCGCGCGCGCGCAGTGATTCCCGCAACTCGGCGGTACGGCGGTGAACCATGTGTTCCACCCGAACGGTGTGGATGATCCAGGCCATCAGCAAGGTTAGCGCACCGAGTAGCCATGGCCAGAAGCGGCGGAGCAGTCCCTCGGGAGTGATTTCCCTGAGGTAGGCGTAGGGTTCGATGCGCAAGTCCCGATAGAGGTCGTGAACCGGCTGGTAGTCGGCGGGTACGGACCAACTCATTTTGCCCTCCACCTCCGGCATGGCCAACAGTGCCCGGGCGACGGCCTTGGCCAAGGCCGGGTCGGTCTGACGGGTTACGGCGATGGGCCAGTCAGGGTACAAGGGGGTCGACAGGGCGCAGGCCAGGCCGCCGTCTTGCCGGGGCGAGAGAACCCGAAAATCCTCCAGCCTGAGTTGACCCTGGCGAGCCATCTGTTCGAGCAGGCAGGCACGGATGATCCCCGCATCTACCCGACCGTGTTGCACCGCCTCGATGATGCGTGTCATCGGCAAGCCGACAAAAATCGTCTGCTTGATGTCCGACTCGGGATCAATGCCAAGCCGCAGCAGTTCCCGTGCTGCAATCAGATAGCCGCCAAACGCCTCTGGCGCAACCGCGGCGATTTTCTTCCCGACAAGATCGGAAAGTTCGCGCAGGTCCTGGCGGCTCGCCCGGACAATCACCGCCGAGCCGATTGCCTGGGCCGCCGTGACGGCGTGAGGCGAGACAAGTGTCGCGATACGGCTAAGACCGAACTCGGCCTCCATCGTTACGTAGTAGCCCGGATTGGTGATCACCAAATCCACGCGCTGCTCGGCAATGGCTTTCCGCAGCCCTTCCACGTCATAGTTGTCCAGCCGGAAGCGGTGCCCAGGCACGGCCATATTCAGATAGGCAAGAACAGGTGACCAATCGGAAATGGCAGCCCGCTCGCCCTGATAGGCAAACACCCCGATGGCGACATCCCTTCCGGTTGCACCAACCGAAGAGAGAAAGAGTATGGAGGCGAGGCTGAAGACGAACCGCAGTCCCCAGGAGCGCTGAATAGCAGAGGGTCGCATGGGCCTGACAAGTATATACAGACAGGGAGGCCGCCCGGACTTCAAGCAGGGTTTTTGCCCCAGTCCAATCGGTTAGAATTTACCGCTTTGCAGCATTGCCACCGTCCAATCTGCCCATGACCGCCCGACTGCGGGAAATTCCCTACAACACCACCTCGTTTTCCGACCGCGAGATCGTCATCCGTCTGCTGGGCGAAGCGATGTGGGCGGTACTGGATGTGTTGCGCGGTCAGCGCGTCACCGGCCGTTCGGCGCGCATGCTGTACGAGGTGCTGGGCGACATCTGGGTGGTGCGCCGCAATCCTTATCTCGAAGACGATCTGCTCGCCAGCCCGGAGCGGCGTCAGGGACTGGTTGGGGCGCTGAAACACCGGCTGGCCGAAATCGAACGGCGCCGCGCCGGTAACGCGGCCGTGGCGCAACTCCTGGTCGCCGCGGAAAAGGCGGTGGCCGATTTCGAGCAGTGGTTCGCCGACACGCGCGCGCTGCGCAAACAGGTGCTGCAGCGGCTGGCCCGCCACACGCATCGCGACAACATCTGCTTCGACGGTCTGGCGCGCGTGGCGCATGTGACGGATGCCACCGACTGGCGGGTCGAGTATCCCTTTGTCGTGCTGACGCCCGACACCGAGGAGGAGATTGCCCCGCTGGTGCGCGGGCTGATCGAACTTGAGCTGACCATCATCCCGCGCGGCGGCGGCACCGGCTATACCGGGGGCGCCGTGCCGCTGACGCCCCGCTCCGCCGTCATCAATACCGAAAAGCTCATTGACATGGGGCCGCCGGTCGAAGCGCTGCTGCCCGGGCTTGCCGGGGAAAAGGCGCGTCCCTACACCACCATTTTTACCGGCGCCGGCCTCGTCACCCGACGGGTCATGGAACGGGCCGAGGCCGCCGGCCGCATCTTCGCCTGCGACCCGACCTCGGCGGATGCTTCCTGCATCGGCGGCAACATCGCCATGAACGCCGGCGGCAAAAAGGCCGTGCTGTGGGGTACGGCCCTCGATAACCTGGCCTCGTGGAAGATGGTCGACACGCAGGGCGCGTGGCTGGAAGTGGAGCGGCTGAATCACAACTGCGGCAAGATTCACGAGCAGGAGACCGTCACTTTTCGCGTCAAGCATCTGAGCGATGGCGGTCAGGTGACGGGCGAGGAGATGCTCGCCATTCCCGGCGGCACCTTCCGCAAGGCCGGCCTGGGCAAGGACGTCACCGACAAGTTTCTTGCCGGCCTGCCCGGCGTGCAGAAGGAAGGTTGCGACGGCATCATCACCTCGGCGGTGTGGATCCTGCACCAGATGCCGCCGGTGACGCGCACCGTCTGCCTCGAATTCTTCGGCCAGGTGCGCGATGCCGTGCCGAGCATTGTCGAGATCACCGACTACTTCAAGCCGGGCGGCGCTGGGCTGGCGGCCGGTGTGCAACTCGCCGGACTGGAACATCTGGACGAACGCTATGTGAAGGCGGTCGGCTACGCCACCAAAGCCAAACGTCATGGTCGGCCGAAGATGGTGCTGATCGGCGATATCGTCGGCGCCGCCGAAACGGCCGTAATGCGCGCCACCTCCGCCGTGGTGAAGATGGCCAATGCGCGCGGCGGCGAGGGCTTTATAGCCGTGACGCCCGAGGCACGCAAGCAGTTCTGGCTCGATCGCGCCCGCACGGCGGCGATCTCGCGCCACACCAACGCCTTCAAGGTGAACGAGGATGTGGTGATCCCGCTGCCGCGCATGGGCGATTATTGCGACGGCATCGACCGGCTCAACATCGAGCTGTCGATCGGCAACAAGTTGGCCTTGTGCGCCGCGCTGGACGAATTCTTGCGCAGCGAGATCAGTACCTGGCCGCTGCACCTGGGCGATGCGGCGCAAAACGGCTTGAACACCGAAGCGCTGATCGGCGACCGGCGTGATCTGGCGCTGGAGGCCGTGGCCGAGGTACGGGCACGCTGGCAATCCTTGCTCGATGCGTTGAACGCCGATGAGGCGGTGTTCCATCAGTTGCAGGATTATTCGACGCGCGTCTCCTGGAAGAGCGAACTCAAGCCCTTGATGGAGGAGATCTTCGTCGGCGATGCCTATGGCCCATTGCTTGAACACATAATCGCGCTGCACAAGGCCGTCCTCAAGGGCCGGGTTTTCATCGCCCTGCACATGCACGCCGGCGACGGCAATGTACATACCAACATCCCCGTCAACTCCGACAACTACGCCATGCTGCAAACCGCCTATCGCACGGTCGAGCGCATCATGGCTTTGGCGCGCTCCCTGGGCGGCGTGATTTCCGGCGAACATGGCATCGGCATCACCAAACTGGAATTCCTCGATGCCGAGGAAATTCGTCCCTTCCGCGAATACAAGCAGCGCATCGACCCGACGGGCCGCTTCAACAAGGGCAAGCTGATGAATTTGCCCGAGATGCGCGCCGATCTCTCCAATGCCTACACGCCCTCGTTCGCCCTGCTGGGCATCGAGTCGCTGATCATGGAGCAGTCCGAAATCGGCCGCATTACCGATTCGATCAAGGACTGCCTGCGCTGCGGCAAATGCAAGCCGGTTTGCTCTACT
>JAUSBB010000177.1 GCA_030652245.1 Rhodocyclaceae bacterium
ATCGTCACGCCCATGATGATCGGCAGGATGTAGAAGGGATCCTTCGCCGTGAGGTCGGTGATCCAGCCCAGCCAGGGCGCGCCGCGCATCTCGACGGTGCCGAGCAACACCCAGTAAAGCGCGATGAAGACGGGAATCTGCACGAGGATGGGCAGGCAGCCGCCGAGCGGATTGACCTTCTCCTTCTTGTAGAGCTCCATCATTTCCTGGTTCATGCGCGCCTTGTCGTCGCCGTAGGCTTCTTTCAGCTTGGTCAGCTTGGGTGTCAGCACGCGCATCTTGGCCATCGATTTGTAGCTGGCGGCCGATAGCGGGAAGAACACCGCCTTGATCAGCATGGTGAGCAGAATGATCGCCCAGCCCCAGTTGCCGACAAATTTATACAGCCACTCCAGCACCCAGAAGAGCGGCGCGGCAATCATCGTCAGCCAGCCGTAATCGACCACCAGGCTTAGGCCCGGCGCGATCTTGTCGAGCTTGTCCTGCTCCTGCGGGCCGGCGTAGAGCGGCACGCTGAGCTTTTCGCCGGCCAGCGGCACAACGACGCCCGCCGCGAACAGATCACCGCCGAGTTGGCGCGTAAAGTATTCACGCTCGCCGGTGGCGGGGAGCCAGGCCGAGAAGAAATAGTGCTCGACCAGCGCGACCCAGCCGTTGTCGGACTGGGTCGGATGCTTGTTCTTGCCGCCGAAATCCTTGAATTCAACCTTCCTGAATTTTTCCTGGTCGGTGTAGATGGCCGCGCCGGTAAAGGTCATCATCATCGCGTTGGCGCCGGCCGGCGCCTTGTCATCGCGCGTCAACTGGAAGTAGGCGCTGGCGCCGGCCGGTGCGGCGACGCCAACCAACGCATGCTCGACGTCAACCAGATAGCTGCCGCGTTTGAAGATGTAGGTTTTGACGACCTTGCCGCCGCCCTCGACGGCGGCTTCGAGTGCCACGCGCAGCTCGTTTTCGCCCTCTTTCAAGGCCAGCGCTTCGGCGGGCAGGCGCCACACCGATTTGTGGTTGGGCAGGCCGGCGCCGATCAGGCCGGACTGCGCGGCGTAGGCATGGGCCGCATCGATCAGGATGAAGTTTTCCTTCTTGTTTTCCGTCGCATGGTGGTGCAGCAGTTCGAGGCGCACCAGATCACCGCCCTGCGCGGAGATATCGGCAACCACCAGGTCGGTCTTCACTTTCACCACGGCACCCGGCGCGGCGGCGGGTTTGCCGGTGGTGGGCACGGCGCCCGGCGCGGCCGCAAAAGTCGGCGCTGGCGGGACGGCGGCAGCCGTCACGCCGCCAACCGTGGGGACGGCGGCACTGCTGGCCCCGCCGGCTTGGGTCTGGGCAGCGCTCTGCTGCTGCGCGGTTGTCGCCGGCTGGGCGGGTTGCCCCTGACGCAGCCAGGCATCCCACAGCATCATGATCGAAAAGAAAAAGACCAGCAGCAAAATCAGGCGTTGATTGTTCATGGTGAGTGGGCGTCTCGGTGGCGCTTTGGCGTCAGGATGATTGAAATAGGTGCGCCATTCTAAGGCACGGGATCGTGTCCACCCGGATGCCATGGGTTGCAACGGCCGACGCGCCGCAAGGACAGCCAGAGACCCTTGATGGGGCCGTGGCGCTGCAGGGCTTCGATGGCGTAATGCGAACAGCTCGGATAGAAACGGCAGGACGGGGGCAACAGCGGGCTGATCGCCAGTTGATAACCGCGCACCAGCCAGATCAGCGGCTTGGCCAGAAATTCTTTCATCGCGTGATTCTCTGGCAAAGCTGATCCAGCAAGGCGCCAATCTCCGCCCGCCAGGCCGCCCTGCTCCGCGGGTTGATCGGGTGTCCGGCGGCGCTGGAGCCCACAGGTTTAGCCAGGCGCAACACCAGGTCGAATGGCGGCAAACTGGTGCGGCGCAGGCGGAACAGTTCGCGCGCCTGGCGCTTGATGGCATTCCGCAACACGGCTTCGCGCGCCTGTTTTTTGGGAATCACCAGACCGAGGCGGGCGTGTGGCTTGTCGTTCAGCCGGTAGTGCAAGGCAAAGCACGCGCCACGCAAAACCTTGCGGGCCGCAAAGACCTCTGAAAATTCCGCGGCTGCCCGCAGCCGGAGCTGCCGGTCAAAACCAAAGTTTTCAGCAGTAACGACGCCGCTGCTCAATCAGACGATTCAAACGGCCAGACGGCGACGACCCTTGGCGCGACGGGCGTGAATGACGGCGCGACCGCCACGGGTACGCATGCGGACGAGAAAGCCGTGGGTGCGCTTGCGGCGCACGACGGAAGGCTGGTAGGTACGTTTCATGACCGGGGTTCCTTGCGAGAAAAGCGCGCGATTACAACCTGTTAGGCACGCCTTTGTCAAGCGTTATTTCAGGCTGCCGCAGTCGAAGCTTGTGGATAACTTTCCGTGAATTCGCTAGAATGCGCCGCTTCGCATAGTCGCTCGGTCACACCGTCGGCAGCGGTTGAAACAGCCGTTGAAAGTGGTCATAACACAATTTTCATAGGTTTAAATGAGTCAATTCTGGACGGACTGCCTGACCCGCTTCGAAAGTGAGTTGCCGGCGCAACAGTTCAACGCGTGGATCAAATCCCTGAGAATGGAGACCGCGCCCGACGCGGGCGATGGCGCGGAACTGCGCCTGCGCCTGATCGCCCCGAACGGTTTTATCCTCAAGTGGGTACGCGACCGCTATCTCGATCGTGTCGAAACCTTGTCGCGCCAGTTTTACAAGGAACCGGTGACCATCGATCTGGTGCTGGACGATACGGCCGCCCAATCGTCCGGCACACCCAGCAGCACGCCGACAAATGGCTTGCCGGCCGCCGCTGCAAACGATATGGCAACGATGGCGACGGCGGTCCTGCCCGCTCTGCACCCGGAAGACTCTCCCGGCTACGAGAAGACGCGGCTTAACCCTGAATTCACCTTCGATACGCTGGTGACCGGACGCTCCAACGACCTGGCGCGCGCCGCCGCACAGCAGGTCGCGATCAATCCCGGCGCTTCCTACAACCCGCTGTTCATCTACGGCGGCGTCGGCCTGGGCAAGACCCACCTGATTCATGCGCTCGGTAATGAAGTACTGCGCCACGTCCCCAACAAGGTGATCCGCTACATCCATGCCGAAGATTATTTTTCCGACGTGGTGCGCGCCTACCAGCAAAAATCCTTCGACGTTTTCAAGCGCACCTATCGCAGCTTAGACGTGCTGCTGATCGACGACATCCAGTTTTTCAACGGCAAGGCGCGCACCCAGGAAGAGTTTTTTTACGCATTCAACGCGCTGGTCGAGGCCAAAAAACAGATTGTCATCACCTGCGATACCTACCCGAAGGACATTCAAGGACTTGAAGAACGGCTGATTTCCCGTTTCGACTGGGGTCTGACCGTGCAGATCGAGCCACCCGAACTCGAAATGCGCGTCGCCATCCTCAAGAAAAAGGCCGAAAGCGAGTCTATCGACCTGGTCGACGATGTCGCCATTCTCATCGCCAAGCATCTGCGTTCCAACGTGCGCGAACTCGAGGGTGCGCTCAAGAAGGTGCTGGCCTTTTCGCGTTTTCATGGCCGTGCCATCACGCTTGATCTCGCCAAAGAAGCCCTCAAGGACATCATCGGCGCGCACAACCGCCAGATCACGCTCGAACTCATCCAGAAAACCGTCGCCGACTATTTCAAGATCAAGGTCGCCGACATGTATTCGCAAAAACGCACGCGCGCCATCGCCCGGCCGCGCCAGGTGGCAATGTGGCTCGCCCGCGATCTGACGCCCCACAGCCTGCCCGAAATCGGCGACGCCTTTGGCGGCCGCGACCACACCACCGTATTGCATGCCTGCCGCACCATTATCGACCTGCGCAGCAAGGACAACCATTTAAACAATGACTTGCTGGTGCTTTCCCAAACCATTAAAGGTTGAGGCCAACCCTGAACAAAACCCTGAACAACCCCGGAAATAAATGTGGATAAGTTTCACTTTTCTTCTGGAAACCCGAGTTATCCACAATCCTCCACAATGGGCAGCCGGGTCGCACAAAGACTTATAAGTAAGATAGCTAATTGTTTTTTATATAATTTAACCTGTTATTCACAATAAACCTCGCCCCTCATCATCATCGTAAGGAGTTTTTAAAGATGCTCCTATTTAAAGGACCTCGGGATCAGTTTTTGACGCCATTGCAGGCGGTGTGCGGTATCGTCGAAAAACGGCATACCCTGCCCATTCTGTCGAACGTACTGATCGAAAAATCGGGCGAGCGACTGACCCTGCTGGCAACCGACATCGAGATGCAGATTCGTTCCGTCACGACGTCGAGCGGACCGGAAAATGTCGCCGTCACGGTGGCGGCGCGCAAACTGCAGGACATCCTGCGTTCGTTGCCCGAAACCGTCGAGGTCAGCCTGACACTCGACGAGCGGCGTCTGCAGCTCAAGGCGGGCAAGAGCCGTTTCAACCTGCAAACCATGCCGGCGGAAGAATTTCCGCGCATGACCGAATCCACGGGTCCGGCGGCCGTGCTGAAGCTCACGCAGCGTCAGTTCAAACGCCAGTTGGCCCTGGTGCAATACGCCATGGCCCAGCAGGATATTCGCTACTACCTCAACGGTCTGCTGCTGGTCGCCCAGCAAGGCGAATTAAGGCTGGTCGCCACGGATGGTCATCGTCTGGCCTACGCCAGCGAGGATATCGGCGAACAAAAAGCCGGTCAGCAGGAACGCATCGAAGTCATCCTGCCGAGGAAGACCGTGCTCGAATTGTCGCGCCAGTTGGCCGATAACGACGAACCGCTAGAAATCTCGCTGGCGGCAACCCAGGCACGTTTCAGCTTCGGCAACGTGGAATTCGTCAGCAAGCTGATCGATGGCAAGTTTCCAGACTACGAGCGGGTCATCCCCCAACACCAGAGCAAGATCATTCCCCTCGACCGCGCCACCTTCCAGCATTCCCTGCAGCGGGCCGCGATTCTCACCAACGAAAAATTTCGCGGCGTGCGCCTGGTGCTCGGGCCGGGCAGCTTGAAGATTCTGTCGACCAACGCCGAGAATGAAGAAGCGCGGGAAGAAATTGAAATTGAATATTCAGGCGAAGAGCTCGATGTCGGCTTCAACGTCAATTATCTCCTTGATGTTCTCAACAACGTGAATAACGAGATCATCGAAATTCGCCTCGCCGACAGCAATTCCAGCGCGCTGCTGATGCTGCCGGGGAATGACCGTTTCAAATATGTCGTGATGCCAATGCGTATCTAAGGCAGCAATTAAGACAGAAACCAGGACTTTGCATGACTGAAAATATTTCGCCGCAAAACAATGTTGATGGCGGCTACAACGAAGACTCCATCCAGCAACTGGAAGGCTTGGAGGCCGTGCGCAAACGGCCGGGCATGTACATCGGCGATACCTCGGATGGCACCGGCCTGCACCACATGGTCTTCGAGGTCGTCGATAACGCCATCGACGAAGCGCTGGCCGGGCATTGCGACGAGATTGTCATCACCATCCATACCGACAATTCGATTTCGGTCACCGACAACGGCCGCGGCATTCCGGTCGGCGTCAAGTTCGACGACAAGCACGAACCGAAGCGCTCGGCCGCCGAAATCGTCATGTGCGTCCTGCATGCCGGCGGCAAGTTCAACCAGAATTCCTACAAGGTTTCCGGCGGCCTGCACGGCGTTGGCGTGTCCTGCGTCAATGCCCTGTCGAAATGGTTGCGCCTGACCGTCCGGCGCGACGGCAAGAAGCACTTCATGGAATTTCATCGCGGTCATGCCGTCGAGCGCATCGTCGAGGTGCAAAACGGCGTCGAGGTCTCGCCGCTGAAAGTGCTGGGCGAGACAAAAAATCGCGGTACCGAAGTCCATTTCCTCGCCGATGAAGAAATTTTTGGCGCCGGCACCATCGAATTTCACTACGATATCCTCGCCAAGCGGTTGCGCGAACTGTCCTTCCTCAACAACGGCGTGAAGATCAAGCTGATCGACCAGCGCAATAACAAGGAAGAGGACTTCGCCTTCTCGGGCGGCGTCAAGGGCTTCGTCGAGTACATCAATCGCAGCAAGACCGTGCTGCATCCGACGGTGTTCTACTCCAACGGTGAATCACCCCTGCCGGGGGGCGGCGCGATCGGCGTCGAAGTGGCGATGCAGTGGAACGATTCCTATGCCGAGCAGGTATTGTGCTTCACCAACAACATCCCGCAAACCGACGGCGGCACGCATCTGACCGGCCTGCGCCAGGCGATGACCCGCGTCATCAACAAGTACATCGAAGAAAACGAGATCGCCAAGAAGGCCAAGGTCGACATCGCCGGCGACGACATGCGCGAAGGCCTCGCCTGCGTGCTGTCGGTCAAGATGCCGGACCCCAAGTTCGCCTCGCAAACCAAGATGAAGCTGGTCTCGTCCGAAGCCATGCCGGCGGTGCAGGAAGTCGTGGCCGCCAAGCTCACGGAATTCCTGCTGGAAAAACCCGGCGATGCCAAGGTCATCACCGGCAAGATCGTCGAGGCGGCGCGCGCCCGCGAGGCCGCCCGCAAGGCGCGGGAGATGACGCGCCGCAAGGGCGTGCTCGACAACATCGGCCTGCCCGGCAAGCTGGCCGACTGCCAGGAAAAAGACCCGGCGCTGTGCGAGCTCTACATCGTCGAGGGCGATTCGGCCGGCGGCTCCGCCAAGCAGGGACGCGACCGCAAGTTCCAGGCGATCCTGCCGCTGCGCGGCAAGGTGCTCAACGTCGAAAAGGCGCGCCTCGACAAGGTGATTTCCTCGGAACAGATCGTCACCCTGCTGACCGCGCTCGGCTGCGGCTTCGGCAAGGACGATTACAAGCCGGAAAAACTGCGCTACCACCGCATCATCATCATGACCGACGCCGACGTGGACGGCGCGCACATCCGCACCTTGCTGCTGACCTTCTTCTACCGGCAGATGCCCGATCTGGTCGACGGCGGCCACATCTACATCGCCCAGCCGCCGCTCTACAAGATCAAGCATGGCAAGAGCGAGCGCTACATCAAGGACGACAACGAACTCAACCAGTACCTGCTGACCCTGGCGCTGGATGGCGCGGCCCTGACGCCGCGGCGCGATGCCCCGGCCATCGCCGGCGCGGCGCTCGAGGAATTGGCGAAGAGCTACCTGACCTCGGAAGCCATCATTCGTCGCCTGGCCGACTTCGTCGATGCCAGCGCCTTGCACACCCTGATTACCCGCGATATCGTGCTTGGCCTGGAAGATGCCGCCGCCGCCGAAGCCAGTGCCGCCGCGCTGCGGCAGGCCATGATCGACCAGGGCGACGAGTTGGTGGTCAAGGCCGTGTATGACGAAAAGTCCGAGGCCTGGCAGTTGCGTCTCGAAAAAATGCGCCATGGCAACCTGCGCGTCACCACCATCGACGCGGACTTTCTGCTCTCCGGCGACTATCTCCAGTTGCGCAAGACCGCCCAGTTGCTGACGGGCCTCCTGGGCGCCGACGCCAGTATCCGGCGCGGTGAAAAATCGCAGACGGTGACGAGCTTCGCCGCGGCCATGGCATGGCTCCTCGGCGAAGTCGAACGCAACCTCGGCAAACAGCGCTACAAGGGTCTCGGCGAGATGAACCCCGAACAGCTCTGGGAAACCACCATGGACCCCGCTGTGCGCCGCCTGCTCAAGGTGCAGATCGACGACGCCATCGCCGCCGACGAGATCTTCACCACGCTGATGGGCGATGTCGTCGAACCGCGCCGCAAATTCATCGAAGACAATGCCCTCTATGCACGGAATATCGATGTCTGAGTGGTAGTCGGCATTGCGACGTAGGCTAACTTCGGCTTGCCGAAGTTAAGCGCAGCGGCCGGAGCCACAATGCGCTTTACGCGAGGAATATTGACGTCTGAAGTTGACGTAAAAAAGCGGCGGTCCCGTTACCGGCCCGCCGCTTTTTTTGTTCCCCAAGCGGAAAAATCTTATTTGGCCGCAGGCGCCTTGAAGTTGGCACCAGCTTGATTGGCCATAAAAGCGATGGCCCGGGCCAGTTCTTCGTCCGTGGCATCGGAACCGCCTTTTGGCGGCATCGCGCCCTTACCGGTGATTGAGGTCTTGGTCAGCGTCGCCAGACCGAAGGCGATGCGGGGCGCCCAGGCCGCCTTGTCGCCTGTCTTGGGTGCACCGGCAACACCCGCCGTATGGCAGGCGCCGCAAACTGCTTTGTAGAGATCCTCACCCGAACGGCTGCCCCGGGCTATAGAAGACGCGGCGGCGGGGGGCGCCAGCTTGACCTTCGCCAGCGGCTGAATGCGGGAGTTGGCCGCTTCGAAATCGGCGTCCTTGGGCGGGTTGCCCATGGCCGAAGCCAAGACCGGCGCCAGGGCAAGCAGGCCGGACATTACGGACATTGCCAGAACGCGCGGATGCTTTTTGCTCATCACGTGTTTCCTTGTCATTAAAAACTGGCGCGCCCGAGACGATTCGAACGTCCGACCCCTGCCTTCGGAGGGCAGTACTCTATCCAGCTGAGCTACGGGCGCGTTGCGGGGGTTGCCTAGAAAAAAGCGAATAGTGCATTTTACAGCGCTTTGCCCGATAACCGCTGTCTGCGGTGATTTACCATTTTTAAAGGGGTCAGGGAGTGAGGGTTGTCAGCGGGGCGGTCCGGCGAGTCCGCCGCCGCCCATCATGCCCTTCATGCCGCGCATCATTTTCGCCATGCCGCCTTTGGAGAACTGCTTCATCATTTTTTGCGATTGCTCGAACTGGTTGAGCAGTCGATTGACTTCCTGCACCTGCACGCCCGCGCCGGTGGCGATGCGGCGTTTGCGGCTGGCCTTGATGAGTTCGGGTTTGCTGCGCTCGGTGGGGGTCATCGAGTTGATGATGCCTTCGATGCGGCGGGTCGCCTTGTCTTCCATCTGGCCGCCGGCCTGCTGCGCCAGCGCGCCGAGTTGCGCCGGCAGCTTGTCGAGCAGGGAGCCGATGCCGCCCATTTTGCGCATCTGGCCGATCTGCTCCTTGAAGTCGTTGAGGTCGAAGCCCTTGCCGGACTTCATCTTCTTGACGAAGTCCTGCGCTTTTTCGTGGTCGACGCCGCGCTGCGCGTCCTCGACCAGGCCGAGGATGTCGCCCATGCCGAGAATGCGGCTGGCCATGCGCTCGGGGTGGAATTCTTCGAGTCCGTTCAGCTTTTCGCCGACGCCGGCAAATTTCAGCGGCTTGCCGGTGACATGGCGCACCGACAGCGCCGCGCCGCCGCGTGCATCGCCATCCAGTTTGGTCAGGATTACGCCGGTCAGCGGCAAGGCCTCGCTGAAAGCCTTGGCCGTGTTCACCGCGTCCTGGCCCAGCATCGCATCAACGATGAACAGGGTTTCGATCGGCTTGAGTTGCGCGTGGAGTTCGCGAATCTCCGCCATCATGGCTGCGTCAATGGCGAGCCGGCCGGCGGTGTCGACCAGCAGCACGTCATGGAAGTGGCGCTTGGCGTAATCAAGTGCGGCGGCGGCAATTTCGGCGGGCTTCTGGCCGACGGCGGAGGGGAAAAAATCGATGCCGGCCTGCGCCGAGACGGCTTTCAACTGTTCGATGGCGGCCGGACGATAGACGTCGCAACTGACCGCCAGCACCTTCTTTTTCTGCCGCTCCTTGAGCCACTTGCCCAGCTTGGCGGTGGTGGTGGTTTTGCCCGCCCCTTGCAGGCCGGCCATCAGGATGATCGCGGGCGGCTGGGTGGCGAAATTCAACTCGGCTTTTGCCCCGCCCATGAGCTCGGTCAGCTCGCGGTGCACCACGCCCACCAGCGCCTGGCCGGGGGTCAGCGAACCGATCACTTCCTGGCCGACGGCCTTTTCCTTGACGCGGGCGATGAATTCCTTGACCACCGGCAGCGCGACGTCGGCTTCGAGCAGCGCCATGCGCACTTCGCGCAGCATTTCGGCGATGTTGTCTTCGGTCAGGCGGGCTTGGCCGCGCAGCGTTTTGACGACTTTAGCGAGGCGTTGGGTCAGATTGTCGAGCATGGTGTTTGGGTAGTGGTTGGCGTTGGAGCTCCGGGCGGGCCAGCTTGCGTGTAGACTCCAAACATGCTGTCGATTCTACTGCAATCGCCCTTGTTGCATTTCCTGGCTGCCGCGCTCTATCTCGGGCTGGCGGTGCATTTCTGGCGCACGCGCTGGCGCGGCGCGGTGCTCAGTCAGCCGGTCAAGGGCGTGGCCGGGTGGGAGCGCGGCTTGCTGGTGGTCGCGCTGGGTTTTCATGGTCTCGCGCTGGGGATGGATATCTCGCCGGGCGGCGGGACGGCCATGCGCTTCGGTTTCGCGGTGGCCCTGTCGATGATGACCTGGCTGGCCGTTGCGCTCTACTGGATCGAAAGTTTCTACGCCCGCATGGAAGGCCTGCAGATGCTGGGCCTGCCCCTGGCGGCCGTCTGCGCCTTGTTGCCATGGCTGTTGCCCGGCCAGCACGTGCTCGCCAACGTCGGCTCACTGACCTTCCGGCTGCATTTTCTCGTGGCGATGCTGGCCTACAGCCTGTTCACGCTCGCCGCCCTGCATGCCATCCTGATGGCCGTCACCGACCGGCGGCTGCATCGCGGCCGCCTGACGCCGCTGTTGGCCGGCCTGCCGCCGCTCCTGACGATGGAAGCGCTGTTGTTCCGCTTGATCCA
>JAUSBB010000199.1 GCA_030652245.1 Rhodocyclaceae bacterium
CACTTTCGAGCCGAGGCTCGCCATTTCGAGCATTTCCTCGAAGGTGATGCGATCGAGCTTGCGCGCCTCGGGCACGTTGCGCGGGTCGGTGGAGTAGACACCATCGACGTCGGTGTAGATCTGGCATTCGTCGGCCGTGAGGGCGGCGGCCAGCGCGACGGCCGTGGTGTCCGAGCCGCCACGGCCCAGCGTCGTGATGTTGCCGAATTCATCGACGCCCTGGAAGCCGGCGACGATGATGACCGTGTCGTTGTCGAGGTCGCGCCGCATGTGTTCTTCGTCGATCGACAGGATGCGCGCCTTGGTGAACACGCTGTCGGTCAGCACCTTGACCTGCGCGCCGGTGTAACTTTTGGCATTGACGCCGGCGTCCTGCAGCGCCATCGCCAGGAGCGCGATGGTGACTTGCTCGCCGGTGGAGATCATGACGTCAAGCTCGCGCGGGTGCGGTTGCGGAGAAATGCTCTTCGCCAGGGCGATCAGGCGATTGGTTTCGCCACTCATGGCGGACACCACCACCACTACCTGGTTGCCCTGCGACTTCCAGCGCTTGACGCGCCGGGCCACATCGCGGATGCGTTCGGGTGTACCCATCGAGGTGCCACCGTATTTCTGAACAATTAGTGCCATTTTCTGTCCATAGACTTGCAAAGCCGCGCATTTTATCCGATCGGTTCAAGTGCTGAAAATTTTATTGCCGATGGTCTTGTATGGCGCACAAATATCCGATATGCTTGGCCGCTATGACTTCAGTTGTAGCCGATAACTGACTCGTCATATCCGAAAAGTATCTCATTAAAGGATAACCACATGAAAAACACGGAAAAAGTTGATGCTCGTGAAATTCGCCGCAAGCTGGGCCTGAACCAGCAGCAATTCTGGTCGAAGCTGGGCGTCACCCAAAGCGGCGGCTCGCGCTACGAGAGCGGCCGCAACATGCCCCGCCCGGTCCAGCATCTGCTGCGCCTGGTGCATGTCGAGCAAATCGATATTCAGAAGATCAAGCGCGAGGATTACGAGGTCGTCGAATTCCTGCGGGCGAAGAACTCCGAGCTGTTCAAGGACCTGAAAAAGCAGGCCAAGGTCTGGAAAAAGGGTTGAGCGGACAGCACTTCTGCATCAAGGGCTGACCCGCACAGTCAGCCCGGTTTTACCCTGGATGCGTCCGGCCAGTTCTTCCAGCCATTCACCTGGCAGGCGCGAGAGGCGCGGCGCTTCCGGCTGAAACGAAGGGCGTGCCAAGCCATAGAGATGTACGCCGTCGATGCTGCCTTTCGCCTGAAACAACAGGTCGAGGTAAGCGGCCAGTGCGGCCGGTTCGGGCGGTTTGCCGTCAAGGGCGAACAGGCAGGTCTGCACCCAGGTCGGGCACAATTCACCGCATTGCCGCAAGCGGCGCAGCACCGTGGCCGGTTGCAGCGCCACGCCGTTGATGCGCCGCATGGTCGCGGCGTCGCCGGCATCGACCTTGAACCACACCTCCCCCGCCCGCGCGCCGATCAGGGCGATGCCACGGCGGACCATGGCCCGCCCGAGCATGCTGCCATTGGTAATGAGGCGCAGCCGGGGAGGTTCATCAAGCACCTGCGCATCGATGCAGCGACCCACGCACTCCACGGCCTCGGCAAATTCGGTGGCGGTAGTGGGTTCGCCATTGCCGGAAAAGGCGATATCGACGACCTTTCGCGCACCCAGTGGAGCATGGCGCTCCAGAAAATCACCCTCATAAAGCTGCACCAGCATTCCCCGCAACTCGGCCTCCAGTCGCTCAAGGTCAATGGGCGGCGGACCGCCGCGCTTGAGGTCGGGCACCTGGCAGTAGACGCAACGCCAGTTGCAGGCATTATTGGGATTGAGGTTGATGCCGACGGAAACCCCGCCGGCGCGGCGGGAAATCACCGCATAGACATATTTCATTGCAGCGCTGTCGCGGCTGTGATCCTGAACAGTGAGGCGGCCTGGCGGAGATGGCATGGGTGGAAAGCGATGGAGGTGGCTGGGATATACTGCGACGGAAACAAACCTCCCCGGATTATCGCCCATCCCATGCAGATCACGCGCCGCCTTGAATTTGACGCCGGTCATCGCATTCCCGACCATCAAAGCCAGTGCCGCCATCTGCACGGGCACCGCTATGCGCTGGAAATCACGCTCGTCGGCGAGGTCATCGAGGCTGATGGCCAACCCCACAACGGCATGGTGATGGACTTCTCGGAGGTCAAGGCGATTGCCATGCGTCATGTCGTCGCGGTTTGGGATCACGCCTTTCTGGTCTATCGCCACGACACGGCGATCGTCGAGTTTCTGGCCAGTCTGCCCGGCCACAAGACCGTCGTGCTCGACCGCGTGCCGACCGCCGAAAACCTGGCGCGCATCGCCTTCGAGTTGCTTGACCCGGTCTATCGTGACACCTATGGCAACCACCTGCATCTCGAACGGGTGCGCCTCTACGAAACCCCCAATTGCTGGGCCGATTGCCGCCGCAGCGATTTTTCCCCGGTCAAACCATGATCCAGCGCACCCCCCTTTACGACAGCCATCTCGCCGCCCACGGCCGCATCGTCAACTTCGCCGACTGGGAAATGCCCATCAACTACGGTTCGCAGATCGAGGAGCATCACGCCGTCCGCCAGGACGCCGGCATGTTCGACGTCTCGCACATGCTTAGCCTAGACCTCACCGGCGGCGAATCGCAGGCCTTTCTGCGCCATCTGCTGGCCAACGATGTCGCCAAACTGACCGTGCCCGGCAAGGCGCTCTACTCCTGCCTGCTGCAGAAAGATGGCGGCGTCATTGACGACCTGATCGTTTATTTTTTCACCCCGACGCACTATCGCATCGTCGTCAATGCCGGCACGGCCGAGAAGGATCTGGGCTGGCTGTGTCTGCAGGCGGCCGACTATGCCGTGAACCTCAAGCCACGCCGCGATTTAGGCGTAATCGCCGTGCAAGGCCCGCGGGCGCGCGAGCGCTTCTGGACGGCCTTTCCGGCCAGCCGCGCGGCCAGCGAAGCGCTCGTGCCGTTTCAGGCAGCGGAGTGGAATGACTGGTTGATCGCCCGCACCGGCTACACCGGCGAAGATGGCTTCGAGATCAGCGTGCCGGCTGACGAAGCGGCCGCTGTCTGGCAAAAACTCGTCGCGGCAGGCGTGAAACCCTGCGGCCTCGGCGCGCGCGACACCCTGCGACTCGAAGCCGGCATGAACCTCTACGGCCAGGACATGGACGAAACGCAAAATCCGCTCGAATCTGGCCTGGCCTGGACCGTCGATTTCAAGGATGCCGGCCGCAACTTCATTGGCAAACAGGCGCTCGCGGAACTGCGCGAGCGGTCGGCGCAACCCAGGACCTTCCTCGGCCTGGTGTTGCTCGACAAGGGCGTGCTGCGCGCCCATCAAAAAGTCGTCACCGCCCAAGGCGAGGGCGAAATCACCAGCGGCAGTTTCTCCCCCACGCTCAACCAGTCAATCGCCCTGGCGCGCCTGCCCGCCGGCGTTGCCCCCGGTGCTGTTGTCGAAGTGGCGGTCCGCGACAAACTGCTGCGCGCCAAAGTCGTCAAACCGTCTTTCGTGCGCCACGGCAAATCCCTCATCTGAACTCACTCTTCTCAATCGGAGCCCACCATGAATATCCCCGCCGATCTCAAATACACCCAATCCCATGAATGGATCAAGCAGGAAGCCGACGGCACCGTCACCATCGGCATCACCGATCACGCCCAGGAAGCGCTTGGCGACATCGTGTTTCTCGAACTCCCCGAGCCCGGTCTGATGGTGAAAGTCGGCGAGGAATGCGCGGTGGTCGAATCGGTCAAGGCCGCATCCGACATCTATGCGCCGCTCGCCGGCGAGGTCGTCGCCAGAAACGAAGACGCCATGGGCGCGCCCGAGAGCGTGAATCAGGATGCCTATGCCGCCTGGCTGTTCAGGCTGAAGCCCGCCAATCCGGCCGACCTGAGTTTGCTGCTCGATGCCGCCGCCTACGAGAAAGTTGCCGCCGAATGATGAGCGCCGCAACTCTCACCGAACTCGAACACCGCGACGAATTCATCGCGCGCCACATCGGTCCTGCGCCTGCCGAGCAGGCAGCGATGCTGGCGGTGCTGGGCGTCGCCAGTCTCGATGAACTGATCGGCCAGACCGTGCCTGCATCGATCCGCTTGCCGGCCGAGCTACCCCTACCCCGCCCCCAGACCGAGCATGCGGCGCTCGCGCAGCTGAAGGCGCTGGCCGAGCAGAACCAGGTCAGGAAATCCTGCATCGGCCTCGGCTACTACGGCACCCACACGCCGCCGGTGATCTTGCGCAACCTGTTCGAAAATCCCGGCTGGTACACCGCCTACACGCCCTATCAGGCCGAAATCGCCCAGGGGCGGCTGGCCGCGCTGCTCAATTACCAGCAGATGGTGATCGATCTCACCG
>JAUSBB010000051.1 GCA_030652245.1 Rhodocyclaceae bacterium
GTCTTGCCTATGTTGGCGCCCGGGGCCATGCCCAGGCCGCCTACCAGACCGGCGATTTCGTCCGAAAGAATATCGCCGAACAGGTTGGTGGTGACGAGCACGTCGAACTGCCACGGGTTCATCACCAGTTTCATGGCGCAGGCGTCGACGATGATCTCCTCCATGATGACCTTGTCCTGGTACTCGGCGGCATGAATCTGCCGCGCGGTTTCGAGGAAGATGCCGGTCAGCGCCTTCATGATGTTGGCCTTGTGCACCACCGTCACCTTTTTGCGGCCATGCTTGACGGCGTAGTCGAAGGCGAAGCGGCAGATGCGCCGGCAGCCCTGGCGGGTGTTGACGCCGGTGGACATGCCTATCGCATGGGGGTCGCCGTCCACCGGGATGAAGTGCTCGTAGCCCATGTAGAGGCCTTCGTTGTTCTCGCGCACCAGCACCAGATCGATGTTGTCGTAGCGGCCGCCGGGTATGACCGTCTTGCCCGGCCGCAGGTTGGCGTAGAGCTTGAATTCCTCGCGCAGGCGCACGTTCGACGAGCGGTAGCCTCCGCCGATCGGAGTTTCCAGCGGCCCTTTCAAGGCCAGGCGGGTGCTGCGTATGCTCTCGATGCAGGCCGGGGGCAGGGGGTCGCCGCAGGTGGTGACGCCATCCAGACCGGCAGTCTGCCGGTCCCAGTCGAAGGGGGCGTCAAGGGCGTCGAGCGCTGCAAGAGTGGCCGCGGTGATTTCCGGGCCAATGCCATCGCCGGGAATCAGCGTGGCGCGAATACGGTTAGCTGCAGTCACTGGACGGTCCTCCACGCGTTGATATTGTCCGCGGATTTTACCGGTGATAACTTTCAATCGCCCGCCCCCTTCGCCCCCTATTTTTTCTCTTCGTCGTCGCCAGCCGGGCCGCGCCGACGGGGGCCGCTGCCATCCTGTTTCTGGCGCGGCCGGTCGTCGCGTTCCGTGTGCGGACTGCCGCCTTGTTCCGGGGCGGGGCGCACTTCGCGCTCAATGCGCGTTTCTTCTCGGCGCTCGATGCGCGGTTCGTCACGGCGCTCGAAGCGCGGCTCGCCGCGGCGCTCCGGACGCATCTCGTTGCTTTCCTGCGCAGGCCGCCGACTTTCGCGTTCATACCCGGGGGTGGGGGCGACATTGCGCTCAAGTAGCGGGGGGCGACCGGGGGGCGGCTGAAAAGCGGGGGCGGGTTCGCTGCGCTGGATGATTTGTCCCTGCGGGAAGCCTTGCACTGGGGGTTCGGCGCGGTGGATGACGGGTGCGGGCGGTTCGCTGCGCTGGATGATCTGCCCTTGCGGGTAGCCTTGGGCGGGTGGGCGCACGGCGGGCGGGGCGGGGCGCGGCTCCTGCCGCATCCGCGAGTCCTGCTCCCAGCGGCCGCCCTGTTGCCGCCAGTGGTCGCCATGGCGTTCCCAGCGGTGCGGCGCCCAATAGTAGCCGGGGCGTGGTGCTTCCCAGCGGCCCGGCACCCAGACGTAGCGCACGCCGCCCCAGTTCCAGAAACCGCTGATCCAGACATAGCCCGTCACCGGCGGGGCGCCGTAGTACTCATACTGCGGTGGCGGCGGCGCCACGCGTACGACGGGCTGGTCGTAATAGGGATCCTGGACCGGATAGGTCATGCAGGCGCTCAGCAATACCGAGGCGCCGGCCAGTGTCGTCAGTAGCAGCTTGCCCTTCATGGTGCTGTCCTTTCTTGCGGAAAACCGGATTCGAGCGGGGAAAACGTCGTCAGCTTACACAACGCCAGCCCGCTCCGGCCGATATACGCCCAGGCAGGACAGTTACAAACTATTGCAGATGAAAGCGCAGGTCAGTGACTGCTGCCGAAGGACGGGTCAAGCGTTCCGGGCGGCAGTGGCAGGCCGGCAATGCGGCTCGCCTGGGCGATCGGGCCATGGGGAAACAACGCGTACAAACGGCGGCGATCGACGTGGCCGAACAGCTTGTGCTCCAGTTCATGCAGCAACTCCCTGGCGTTTGCCGTGTTGCCCGCGGCGCGGAAATGGTGGCGCAAATGGAAAATCACCAGCCAATGGTCGTCTTCGAGAATCACGCCCTCCGCCTCGGCCAGTCGCGCGGCCACGAGCGGAGACCAATGTTCGAGACTGAACAAGTTGCCGTCCGGATCGACTTCCGCCAGTCGCTGGTTGTCCACATATTTGTTGATGTCGAGCATGATTTCCTCCTCTGCTGGGCGGTGATTCATTGATAGCAGAGTTATCCGAGTAATCAAGTCAACTTAACGTGAAGATACAGCGTTTGCGCCGGGCCGCCCCAAGCAAACGCGGCACGCGGCGCCAGCCGCAACCCGCTCCCGACCTTGAACGGGGGCACCCCGTAATAAACGAGCAAAGCGAGCAGATAAGAACCCCCTGAGAGGGGGGCGAAGGGGGCGGGCGTTAACTCAGCCGCTGTTGCGCAGTCCGGCCGCGACGCCGTTGATGGTGAGGTGGATGCCGCTTTGCACCCGTTCATCATCGCTCCAGGGCGACCCGGAGCGATGGCGGCGCAGCAGTTCGATTTGCAGGTGATTGAGCGGGTCGAGATAAGGGTAGCGGTTTTTCACCGAGCGTTGCAGGAGCGGATTGTCTTCGAGCAGTGCGTGCTGGCCGGTGATGGCCAGGAGCGCCGCGATGGTGGCCTGCCATTCGCTCTTCAGGCGCGGGAAGATTGCCTCGCGGAGCTGTGGGTCCTTCACCAGTCCGGCATAGCGCTCGGCCAGCACGATGTCGGTCTTGGCCAGCACCATGTCCATGTTCGACAACAGGGTGCGAAAGAAGCCCCATTCGTTGTGCATGCGCTGCAGGAGGGCGAGACCGGCCGCGCCGTGTTTTTCAAGGAAGGCCCGGTAGGCGGCGCCGAAGCCATACCAGCCGGGCAGCATCAGACGGCATTGCGACCACGAAAACACCCAGGGGATGGCGCGCAGGTCGACGATGGCGGTGGTTTTCTTGCGCGAGGCCGGACGGCTGCCGATGTTGAGTTGCGCAATTTCTCTGATGACGGTGGATTCCCAGAAATAGCGCTCGAAACCCGGCGTTTCATAGACGAGATCGCGATAGGCGCGGAAGGAGCATTCGGCCAGCTCGGCCATGGCGGCGAGGCAGTCGGGCTTGGGGTCGTCGTGGGCACGCGGCAGCAGGGTAGCTTCCAGCGTGGCGGCGACCAGCACTTCGAGGTTGCGCCGGCCGAGTTCCGGGTTAGCGTATTTCGAGGCGAGGACTTCGCCCTGCTCGGTGATGCGAATGGCGCCCTGCACGGCACCGGCGGGCTGGGCGAGAATGGCCTGGTAACTCGGGCCGCCGCCCCGGCCGACGGTGCCGCCACGGCCGTGAAACAGGCGCAGCCGCAGGCCATTTTTCTTGAAGACTTCCACCAGTGCGACTTCGGCGCGATAGAGCGCCCAGCTCGACATCAAAAAGCCGCCGTCCTTGTTGCTGTCTGAATAACCGAGCATGACTTCCTGCATGCCAGCGCGACTGTCGAGCAGGCGCCGGTAGGCCGGTAGCGCGAACAGCTGATCCATCACCGTGCCGCAATGCTCCAGGTCGCCGATGGTTTCGAACAGCGGCACGATGTTGACGTCGAGTTCGCCGGTCCGCGGCCGCAGCAGGCCGGCTTCCTTGAGCAGCAGCGCCACCTCGAGAATGTCGGAAACGCCCTGGTTCATCGAAATGATGACGTTCTGGATTGCCGCCCGGCCATAGCGCCGGTGCATGTCGCGCGCGGCATGGAAGATGGCGAGCTCCGCGGCGGTTTCCTCGGTATAGGTCAAATAGGGCGAGGCGAGCAGCCGCGGCGTGGCCAGCTCGGCGAGCAGGAGCGCGATGCGGCCGTCCTCGCCGCGCTCCGCGTAGGCGGTGCCCGGACGGGCGACTTCAAAGAGTTCATGCACCGTGCGTTCATGCACGGCGGAGTTTTGCCGCAGGTCGAGCGCGGCGAGGTGAAAGCCGAACAGTTCGACGGCACGCCGCAGGCGACGCAGGCGGCCGCGCGCCACGAGCGCGGAACCGTTTGCCTTGAGTGAGCGGTCGAGGATGTCGAGGTCAACGGCGAATGCCGCACCGTCGGCATAGGGCGGCGCCATGGCTACGGCATGCACTAAAGGTTCCAGGTGGTCGAGTTCGCGCGCCGTGGCGGCCAGCCGCGCGTAGATGCCGGCAATGGCGCGGCGATAGGGTTCGTCGTCGCGGTGCGGATTGTGATCGGGCGAGCGCGCCGTCAGTTCGCGCAAGTCGTCCGAGATATTCACCAGCAATTCGGAAGCGGACAACTCGCTGCCCAATCGGTGGGTTTGTTCGAGGTAGTAGGCAAAGGCCTTGCGGCTTTGCGCGGTGAGCGCGCTTTTGAGGATGTCGGCGGTGACGAAGGGGTTGCCGTCGCGGTCGCCGCCGATCCAGGAGCCGGGGCGCAGGAAGGCCGGGAGCGGTGAGGCCGCGACGCCTGGCGCTGTCAGGGCATCCTCGATGCTGTTGTGCAAACGTGGCAGTTCGCGCAGGAAAGTGGTGTCGTAATAGGAGAGCGCGTTGTTCACCTCGTCCATCACCGAGAGCTTGAGTGCGCGCAGCATGCGCGTCTGCCAGAGGGTCAGCACGGCACGGCGCAGGGATTCCTCGTTATCGGCGAGTTCGGCGGGCGTCAGCGGGCCGCGGTCGCGCAGATCGAGCAGGCGGGCGATCTGCCACTGGCGGTCGAGAATGCTTTTTCTTTGCACCTCGGTCGGGTGCGCGGTGAGCACCGGGCTGATCTCGGCGCGCTTGAAAAAATCGGCAAGTGCCAGTCGGCCGATACCCAGCTCGTCGGTGCGCGCCATCGCCTGGGAGAAAGTGCCGGGTCGCGGCTGTGAACCGGCCAGCGCATGCGCACGGGCGCGGCGGATGTGATGCTGGTCCTCGGCGATATTGGCGAGATGCGAAAAATAGCTGAAGGCGCGTACCACCAGATTGGTTTGTTCGCGCGACAGGTTGTTGAGCAGTTTGTCCAGTTCAAGGCGCGCTACCGCGTCGTCGTTGCGGTGGAGGCTGATCGACAACTGGCGGATGCGTTCGATCAGATCGAAAACCGCCGTGCCTTCCTGGTCGCGAATGACATCGCCGAGCAGGCGCCCGAGCAGCCGGATGCCCGCGAATAAAGGCGCGTCCTTGTCCGGAGCCGAATCGAGTGGAATGCTAGAATTTGCCGCTGTTAGAGGTTCGGCTGAGGTTGCTGTTGCGGCTGAATCGTTCATGGTTTTCCTGTCCACGGAATCGTCAAAGTGAATTCCACGCCCGATCAAATTGTTATCGCCACCCGTGAATCGCGCCTGGCCCTTTGGCAGGCGGAACATGTGCGCGGCCTTTTGCGCAAATTATATCCGTCCTGTCGGGTCGAACTGCTGGGCATGACGACGCGCGGCGACCAGATCCTCGACCGGCCGCTGGCCAAGGTCGGCGGCAAGGGTTTGTTTGTCAAAGAACTGGAAACGGCGTTGTTCGACCGGAGCGCCGACATTGCCGTGCATTCGATGAAGGACGTGCCGATGCAACTGGCGCCGGAATTCGCGCTGGTGGCGATCGGGCCGCGCGAAGTGCCGCTCGATGCCTTCGTGTCGAACAAATATGCCTGCCTGGCAGACCTGCCGCCGGGCGCGGTGGTCGGCACCTCAAGTCTGCGCCGCGAGGCGCAATTGCACGCCAATTACCCCTATCTGGCCGTGACCAGTCTGCGCGGCAATCTGGACACGCGGCTGCGCAAGCTGGATGAAGGGCAATACGACGCCATCATCCTGGCGGCCGCCGGCCTGACTCGCCTTGGTCTGGGCGAGCGCATTCGCGCGGTGCTTCCCGCCGAGTCATCGCTGCCCGCCGCCGGTCAGGGTGCGCTGGGCATCGAGGCGTTGTCCGCCCGGCCCGAAGTGGCTGCCTGGATGCAACCCTTGAACGATGCCGCGACGGCGGCCTGCGTGCGTGCCGAACGGGCCGTCTCGCGGGCGCTGGCCGGGAGCTGCGAAGTGCCGCTGGGCGCCTACGCGGAATTTGCCGCCGGCCAACTGATGCTGCGCGGATTGGTTGCGACGCCCGACGGCACGCGCATCGCGCGCGCCGAGAAGCGCGGGCCGGCGCTTGATCCCGAAGCCTTGGGCCTCGCGCTGGTCGCCGATCTGCGCGCCCAGGGCGCTGATGAGATTTTGGCGTCGCTGTGATCCCGGTGCGACCGCTTGCGGGAAAAAATATTGTGGTAACGCGGCCCGCCGGGCAAGCGACGCACCTCGCCGAAGCCCTGATCGACCTGGGCGCGCAGCCGGTGCTCTTTCCCGTGCTGGCCATCGCGGACGTCGCCGATGTGACGCCGGTTCTCGATGCGGCGATCCGGCTCGACGCGTATGACTGGGCGGTGTTCGTCAGTCCCAATGCCGTCGAGAAGGCGCTGGCGGTGGTGTTGTCGCACCGCACATGGCCTGCCGCTGTGCGCGTCGCCACCGTCGGCCACAGCAGCGAAGCGGCGCTGGCGGGTCATGGCATCCGCGATGTGGTCGCGCCAGAGGAGCGCTTTGATTCCGAGGCCTTGCTCGAACTGCCGCCGTTTGCGGACATGACCGGCCAGCGCGTGATCATCTTTCGCGGCGACGGCGGCCGCGACCTGTTTGGCGATACCTTGAAAGCGCGCGGCGCCGCGGTGGATTATGTCGTTTGCTATCGCCGCGCCAAACCGGCGCTCGACCCGGCGCCGCTGCTCAAACTGTGGGGCGACGGTCATCTGGACGCGCTGACCGTGACCAGCAGCGAGGGGCTGCGCAACCTGTACGAAATGGTCGGCAAGCTGGGCCAAAGCTGGCTCAAGAAGACGCCGACCTTCGTCCCCCATGCGCGCATCGCCGAGCAGGCGCGCGCACTCGGCCTGACTCGGGTTATTCTGACCGGCCCGGCCGACGCCGGTTTGCTGGCCGGGCTGGCCGAATATTTTTCCTGAGGCAATTTCATCATGGCCGATTCAGTAAACGAAAAAGAGCTTGCCGAACCCGCTGCCCCGCAGCCTGAGCAGCCCACGTCACCCGCTGCTGCCGGTAACCCGCGTCAGCCGGACGCCCGTCTGGCCATCGGGTTGGCCGCGCTGGCCTTGCTGGCGACGCTTGGCCTGGCCTGGTTTGCCTGGCAGGACAGTGAACGCCTCGCCGCGACCCGGCAGGATTTGTCACGCCGCCTGGCCGACAGCGAGGCCGTGCAACGCGAGGCGCTGGTCGGCGCCAAGCAGGACCGGGTGGCGCTCGACGCGCTGCAGGCCAAGGTGGGCGCGCTGGACGCCCGCGCCGCGGAAATGCAAAGTCAGCAACTGGCGCTCGAAACGATGTACCAAGAGCTGTCGCGAGTGCGCGAGGATAGGTTGTTGGTCGAGATCGAACAGGATGTGGTGATGGCCGCGCAACAGTTGCAACTGGCCGGCAATGTCGCGGCGGCGCTGATCAGTCTGCAAGGGGCGGAGGCGCGCCTGGCGAAAAACGCCCAGCCGCAGTTTTTGCCGCTCAGAAAACTCCTCAACCGTGACATCGAGCGGCTGAAAGCCCTGCCGGGCGCCGATGTGCCGGGCATCGCCATGAAGCTCAACGACATTCTGGAAGCCGTGCCGCATCTGCCGCTCGCCTATGAACAGCGGCCCGCGCCGGCAGAGACCGTAAAACCGCCCAAGGCGGCGAAGCCAGGCAAGCCGCCCGCAGTGCCCGCGGCCACCGAGGCCGCTGACTTGCAGGCAAAGCCTTTCGACTGGCAGGCCATCGCTCAGGCCTGGTTGGCCGATTTGTGGCACGAAGTCCGTCAATTGGTGCGCATCGAACGGATCGATCGTCCGGATCCCGGCCTGCTGTCGCCCCGCGAAAGCCTGTTCCTGCGTGAAAATCTGCGGCTGCGGCTCTTGTCGGCTCGGCTGGGGCTGCTGGCGCGGGACGGCAGCAGTTTCGTCGCCGACCTCAAGCAGGCGGACGAGTGGCTCGAACGTTATTTCGATACCCGCGCGCCCGCCGTCGAGAATGCGCGGGCCACCCTGAAAAACCTGGCCAAACAGGAAGTCGGCGCCAAGCCGGTCGAGCTCAACGAAACCCTCGCCGCGCTGCGCAACTTCAAGCTCGGTCGTGACCGTGGCGCAACAAGGTAACCACGCATGCGCGCCCTGTTCTGGTTGCTGACCCTCGCCGCGCTGGCCATTGGCCTGGCGCTGCTCGGCCGTGTTTCGGACGGCTATGTGCTCTGGGTGATCCCGCCCTGGCGTATCGAACTTTCGCTCAACCTGTTTGTGCTGGCGCAGCTTCTGGCGCTGGCGGTGGCGTATCTGCTGCTGCGGGCGATCAACAGCACGCTGAACCTGCCGCGCGTCGTTGGTGAGTTTCGCGCGCGGCGGGCGCGCTTGCGCGATGAACGCGCGGCTACCGAAGCCCTGCGCCTGTTATGGGAGGGCCGTTACGGCCATGCCCTGAAGAGCGCGGAAAAGGTGAATTTTGGCGGTGGCGGGACGGCGTCAGCCGGCGTGCTGGCATCGCTGGTTGGCCTGAAGGCGGCATATGCCTTGCACGATCCGGCGCGCATCGCCGTATGGGGGTCGCGGGCCCGTGCCAGCACGCCCGACAAGAATGACTGGCGTGCCGCGCGCCTGATGACCGAGGCCGAACTGGCGCTCGATGCGCGGGATTTCGATGCCGCCCAGGCCGCGCTGGATGAACTGACGCCCAAGGAGCGCCGGCAGATTTCGGCGCAGCGTTTGGGACTGCGCCTGGCGCAAGGCCGCAACGAATGGAGCGAGGTGTTGCGCACCACGCGCCAGCTCGAAAAGCACAAGGTGCTCTCCGCCGCGCAGGCGTTGCCCCTGCGTTTGCGTGCCCAGCACGGCATCCTCGACAGCCTGGAGGGCGAGCCGGCGCAACTGGCGCGTCACTGGCAGGGCATGCCGGCGACCGAGCGACTCGACCTGCCGCTGGCGCAACGCGTTGCGCGGGCGCTGGGCAGCGCCGGTGTCTGCACCGAAAGCGCTCGCCTGATCGAGGATTATCTCGACGAGCAATGGGAATCGGCGCTGCTGGAGGACTACGTCAATTGCGCCGGCGGCGACGTGCTCGGCCGCATCGCGCATTGCGAGAAATGGCTGCACGAGCAGCCGAACGACGCTGCGCTGCTGCTGGCGCTGGGCCGGTTGTGCGCGCGCCAGCAACTCTGGGGCAAGGCGCAGAGTTATCTGGAGGCGTCCCTGGCCGTGGCATCAACTTGCGCCGCGCATATCGAGCTGGCGCGGCTCTTCGATCACCTCGAACGCGTGGGCGAAGCCAACCAGCACTATCGCGCCGCGGCCGACTGTCTGAATCAAACCCAGTCGCGCGGCGGCAGGACGTCGGTGTAGAGCTGATCCTCGGGTGACCCCGGTTCGGGACGCCAGTCGTAGCGCCATTTGACGACCGGCGGCAGCGACATCAGGATCGCCTCGGTGCGCCCGCCCGATTGCAGGCCGAAGAGCGTGCCGCGATCCCACACCAGATTGAATTCGACGTAACGGCCGCGCCGGTAGGCCTGGAAGTCGCGTTCGCGCTCGCCGTAAGCGATGTCGCGGCGGCGTGCGCAGATCGGCAGGTAGGCTGCGCTGAAACTATCGCCGACGCTCTTGGTCAGCGCGAAACAGCGGTCAAATGACCAAGGCGTGGAAGTGTCGCCGCCCGGGCCGCCCTCATTGAGATCATCGAAAAAGATGCCGCCGATGCCGCGTGGTTCGTTGCGGTGCTTGAGAAAAAAGTATTCGTCGCACCATTGCTTGTAGCGGGCATGCACGTCGTCACCGTAAGGCGCGAGTGCGTCGCGGCAGGCGCGGTGGAAGTGTTGGGCATCCTCGATAAAGCCGTAATACGGCGTGAGGTCCATGCCGCCGCCAAACCACCAGACGGGTGCTTCGCCATCCCGGGTGGCGATGAAGCAGCGCACGTTCAGGTGGGTGGTCGGGCAGTAGGGATTGCGCGGATGCAGCACCAGCGAAACCCCCAGTGCTTCCCAGCGCCGACCGGCCAGTTCCGGGCGGTGGGCGGTGGCGCTGGCGGGCAGGGCGTCGCCGGTGACGTGCGAGAAATTGACGCCGCCGCGCTCGAAGAAACCGCCTCCCTCGATCAACAGGGAAACTCCGCCACCGCCCTGCGGGCGCGTCCACTCATCGCGGCGAAACGGTTGGCCGTCGAAAGCTTCCAGTGCAGCGACGATGCGTTCCTGCAGACCGGTGAAATAGGTCTTGACGGCTGCGGCGTCCATCAGCGCTTCAGCGCGCGATGCCCAATGTCGCGACGGAACTGCATGCCATCGAAGCGGATGTCATCCGCGATTTCGTAAGCGCGCTTTTGCGCCGAGCGGACTGTGTCGCCAAGCGTGGTGACGCACAGCACGCGGCCGCCGGCGGTGACGACGTGGCCGGTTTTTTCCGCCGTGCCGGCGTGAAAGACATGGCTGTCAGCGTCGGGTTTGCCGAGGCCCTGGATGACGTCGCCCTGGCGCGGGGTGTCGGGATAGTTGTGCGCGGCGAGCACGACGCCGAGCGCGACGCGACGATCCCAATCGGCCTCGACCCGGTCGAGATGGCCGTCGATGGCGGCGTCGATGAGCGCCACGAGGTCGCTTTTCAGCCGCAGCATGATCGGCTGGGTTTCCGGGTCGCCCATGCGGCAATTGAATTCGAGCACTTTCAGGCTGCCGTCCGGCTTGATCATCAGGCCGGCGTAGAGGAAGCCGGTGAACAGGATGCCGTCCTGCTCCATGCCGTGGAGGGTCGGCATGATCACCTCGCGCATGACGCGGGCGTGGATGGCGGGCGTCACCACCGGGGCCGGAGAATAGGCGCCCATGCCGCCGGTGTTGGGCCCTTCGTCGTTGTCCTTGAGGCGTTTATGGTCCTGGCTGGTGGCCAGCGCCAGCGCGTGGTGGCCATCGGCCAGGACGATGAAGCTGGCTTCCTCGCCGTCGAGAAATTCCTCGATCACGACGCGGCTGCCGGCGCTGCCGAGCTTGTTGCCGGACAGCATGTCGTCGATGGCGCGGTGCGCTTCGTCGGCGGACATGGCCACCACCACGCCCTTGCCGGCGGCGAGGCCATCGGCCTTGATGACGATCGGCGCGCCTTCGGCATCGAGATAGGCGTGCGCGGCGGCGGCGTCGGTGAAAGTGCGGAACTTCGCCGTCGGAATATTGTGCCGGTGCATGAAGCGCTTGGCGAAGTCCTTCGAGCTTTCGAGCTGCGCGGCGGCCTGGGTGGGGCCGAAGATGCGGAGGCCGGCGGCGCGGAACGCATCGACCACCCCGGCGGCGAGCGGGGCCTCGGGACCGACGACGGTGGCGTGGATGGCGTTGGCTCGGGCGAAGGCCAGCAGATCGGGAATCGCCGTGAGCGGCAGGTTTTCGAGGCCGTCCTCATGCGCCGTGCCGGCGTTGCCGGGGGCGACATAGACCTTCTGCACCTTGGGCGACTGCGCCAGCCGCCAGGCCAGTGCATGCTCGCGGCCGCCGGAACCGATGACCAATAGTTTCATTGCTTAATGCCTGAAATGACGAAAACCGGCGAACACCATGGCGATGTTGTGTTCATCGGCGGCGGCAATCACCTCCGCGTCGCGCACCGAGCCGCCGGGTTGGATCACCGCTGTGGCGCCGGCCTGGGCCAGCACGTCGAGGCCGTCGCGGAAGGGGAAAAAGGCATCCGAGGCGACGACCGAGCCCTTGACGGTCATCTGGTTGTTCTCGGCCTTGATCGCGGCGATGCGCGCCGAATCGACGCGGCTCATCTGGCCGGCGCCGACGCCGACGGTCATTGCGTCCTTGCAGTAGACGATGGCGTTCGACTTGACGTACTTGGCGACCTTCCAGGCGAAGAGCAAATCGCGCATTTCCTGCTCGGTCGGCAGGCGCTTCGTGACCACCTTGATGTCGCTTTGCGTGATGCGCGCCTCGTCGGCCGTCTGCACCAGCAGGCCGCCACCGACGCGCTTGAAGTCGAGGGCGCCGGAACTGCTGCCCAGCGGCACGATCAGTACCCGCAGGTTTTGCTTGGCGCCAAAGACCTGGCGCGCCTCGGTGGTGATTTCCGGCGCGATGATGACTTCGGCGAACTGGCCCGAGACCGCCTCGGCGCATGCTTTATCAATAGCGCAGTTGAAAGCGATGATGCCGCCGAAGGCCGAGGTGGGGTCGGTCGAGAAGGCGCGGCGGTAGGCTTCCAGAGCGGAGGCGCCGAGCGCCACGCCGCAGGGGTTGGCGTGCTTGACGATGACGCAGGTTGCCGCCGCGTCAGCCGTGCCGAACGCCTTGACGGCTTCCCAGGCGGCATCGGCGTCGCCGATGTTGTTGTAGGAAAGTTCCTTGCCCTGCAATTGTTGGTAGCTGGCGATGCTGCCCGGCACCGGCGTCGGCTCGCGATAGAAGGCGGCCTGCTGGTGCGGATTTTCACCGTAGCGCATGGTGTCGGCCTTGTCGAAGGCCAGTTGCAGGCGCTCGGGGAAGGTGGTCGGCTTGCTGTCGGCGTCGAGCGCGGTGAGCCAGTTGGCGATGGCGCCGTCGTAGCGGGCGGTATGCACGAAGGCCTTTTTGGCCAGCGCGAAGCGCGTGGCGTAGGAGATCGCGCCGCCGTTGGCTTTCAGCTCGTCGATGATCAGGGCATAGTCGGCCGGTTCGACGACGACCGCGCAACCGCCCTGTTCGTTGCCGTGGTTTTTCGCCGCGGCGCGCACCATGGTCGGGCCGCCGATGTCGATGTTCTCGATGGCGTCGGTCAGCGTGCAGTCCTTTTTCGCAATGGCCTGCTGGAAGGGATAGAGGTTAACGACGACGAGGTCGATGGCCGGGATGCCGTGCTTTTCCATGGTCGCCGCGTGTTCGGCGTTGCCGCGAATGCCCAGGATGCCGCCATGCACCTTGGGGTGCAGGGTCTTGACGCGGCCGTCGAGCATCTCGGGGAAGCCGGTGTAGTCGGAGACATCGGTGACGGCGATGCCGGCGTCCTTCAGCAGCTTGGCCGTGCCGCCGGTGGACAAAAGCTTGATGCCCAGGGCGGCGAGTTCGCGCGCAAAGTCGACCGCGCCGTGCTTGTCGGAAACGCTGATGAGTGCCTGGCTGACCTTCATTTGTAGCTCCTCAGGGTAAATTATGTTCTGCAAGTTTGCGGCGCAGGGTGCTGCGGCTGATGCCCAGCATTGCGGCGGCGACCGTCTGGTTGTTCTGCGCCTGTTTCATGACAACTTCAAGCATGGGGCGTTCCACGCTGGCAATCACCATGTCGTAAATGGCGTGTGGCGACTCGCCATCCAGATCGCGGAAATAACGGTTGAGATTGCGGCGAATGCAGTCGCCGATTTCCGTGCTCATGCGGCCTCCGCGTAAATCGAGAGATCGTTGGCCGGGTGGCCGAGAAAGAATTCGTCGGCTGCGGCCAGTTGCGCGTCGATGTTTTCGAGCTGGTTCATCGCGTGGCGGAAGCGCGCCGCGCCAACGATGCCTTTCGTGTACCACGAGATATGTTTGCGCGCGATTCGCACGCCGGTGTCCGCGCCGTAGAAGGCGTAGAGGTCGGCGAGGTGCGCGCGCAGGATTGCGTGAATCTCGATGAAAGTCGGCGCTGGCAGGACGGCGCCGGTGTTCAGGAAATGCTCGATCTCGCGGAACAGCCAGGGCCGCCCCTGCGCCGCGCGGCCGATCATCACGCCGTCGGCCCCGGTGTAGTCGAGCACGGCCTTCGCCTGCTCGGGCGTCGTGATGTCGCCGTTGGCGATGACCGGAATCTTCACCTGTGATTTCACCAGGGCGATGGTGTCGTATTCGGCATGGCCATGATACTGGTCGGCGCGGGTGCGGCCGTGGATGGCGATGGCGCGCACGCCGCAATCCTCGGCGATCCGGGCGATGGCCGGCGCGTTCTTGTTCTCGCGGTTCCAGCCGGTGCGGAATTTCAGGGTCACCGGCGTATCCGGCACGGCGACGACGACGGCGTCGAGGATGCCCGCCACCAGCGCTTCGTTCTGCATCAGCGCCGAGCCGGCCATGACGTTGCAGACCTTCTTGGCCGGGCAGCCCATGTTGATGTCGATGATCTGCGCGCCGCGCTCGACGTTGTAACGCGCGGCCTGCGCCAGCAACGCCGGATCGGCCCCGGCGATCTGCACGACGATGGGCGCCACCTCGCCGGTGTGGTCGGCGCGGCGGCGCGTCTTGGCGCTGCCGTAGAGCAGGGAATTCGAGGTGACCATTTCGGACACCGCCAGCCCCGCGCCGAGCTTTTTGCACAACTGGCGGAACGGCCGGTCCGTCACCCCGGCCATCGGCGCGACGAACAAATTATTGCGCAGCGGGAAGCCGAGATAGTTCATGGACGGAAGCGGGCGGGTGAGAAAAATGCGGGAGCGGGATTTTAACGCTTACCAGGCGCGCGCGCCGAACATCATGCGGCGGGCGACAAAATGGCGTAGTGGTGGCAGCAGGTCGAGCCCCAGCAGGGTCGCGCCACGGGCGTGGGCGAACGGCGGAAAGTCGTTGGAAAAGAGGCGGGCCAGGCCGTCGGTGAAGCGGATTGTCGCCTGGCGATCGAGGCGGCGGCGCGCGGCGTAGCGCGCCAGCAAGGCGGTAGTGCCCGGGTCAGCGGCATCGGTCAGCGTGTCGGCGAGTTCCATGATGTCACGCAGGGCCAGGTTGAAGCCCTGACCGGCGACGGGGTGCAGGGTCTGGGCGGCGTTGCCGATCCAGACCTGCCGTTCGGCGACGACCTGCGCGCGGTAACGCAGGCCAAGCGCGTAGCTGACGCGCGGGCCGGCAGCGGTAAAAGTGAGTCGCGTGCCGAACTGGTTTTGCAGCCGCGCCAAAAAACCGGCATCGTCCTCCGCGGCGAGTTGCGTGGCATCAGCGGAGCCGCAGGTAAAGACGACGGCGTACTGGTTGCCTTTCTGGCCCCCCACGCTCGCAATTTCGGCTCGCTGCCCCCCACAAGGGGGGCGCATGTCTCCTTGGGGCGGCCCGGCGGAGACATGATCTTTTCCATAGGGCAACAGCGCGAGCGGTCCGTCCGGGGTAAAGCGCTCCCATGCAGTGTGGTGGTGCGGCTCGTGGGTAGTGGCCGTACACAGCACGGCAAGCTGATCGTAGTCGCGGACGGTGGCGGGGTCATCGACTACGGCACCCTCGGCCCAGGCGGTTAGCGCGTACTGCGCCGTGTCGCCAGTACCGACTTTCTGCTGTTCGTGGAAGGCGATGCCCGCCTTGGCGACAGCAGCGTCCAACGTGGCCGCCAGGTCGCCGGCGTTGAGCACGTGGCCAAGTGCCGGTACGCCTTCATCGCGCGCCGTCAGCTTGGTGCGGCCCAGTCGCCCGCGTTGGGAGATGTGGATGGCGTCGATGGCGGTGGCGGGGATGCCGTGCCAGACGCCGAGGCGTTCGAGAATCTGGCGCGAGCCGTGGGAGAGCGCGAGAATCCGCTTATCTTGTGTAACCGCGCCGCGCGCACGGGCGTCGAAAATTTCGCTGGCGATGCCTTGTTGGTGCAGCGCCAGGGCCAAGGCCATTCCCGCAGGTCCGCCCCCGACAATGGCAACAACGTCAGCCACTGTGGTCATCGGCCATCAAGGCTTCAATGTCGGCGATGGTCTTCGGCGCGGCGGCGGTGATGATTTCGCAGCCGCTTTGGGTCACCAGCGCGTCGTCCTCGATGCGCACGCCGATGTTGTGGAAGGCAACGGGAACGTCGTCGGCGGGGCGGATGTAGCAACCCGGTTCGACGGTCAGCATCATGCCGGGGGCCAGTACGCGCCAGCCATGGTCATCCGGGCCCGAGCGGTAGGTGCCGGCGTCATGCACGTCCATGCCCAGCCAGTGGCCGGTGCGGTGCATGTAAAAACGTTTGAAAGCTCCAGATTCGATCACGCCGTCGAGACTGCCCTCGAGCAGTTTCAGGTCCAGCATGCCCTGAGCCAGCACACGCACGGCGGCAGTGTGCGGATCGAGAAATGTCACGCCGGGGCGGATGGTGGCGATGGCAGCCGCTTGCGCGTCGAGCACCAGCTCATAGATGTCGGCCTGCGGACCGGAGAAACGGCCGGCGACCGGGAAGGTGCGCGTGATGTCACTGGCGTAGCCGTCGATCTCGCAACCGGCGTCGATCAGGAGCAAATCTCCTGACTGGAGGGGACGGTTGTTTTCCACATAATGCAGGATGCAGGCGTTGGCGCCGCCGGCGACGATCGGTGGGTAAGCCGGGTACTGGCTGCCCTGGCGACGGAATTCGTGCAGGAACTCGGCCTCGACTTCGTATTCGAACCGGCCCGGGGCGGCAAACCGCATGGCGCGCCGGTGGGCGGTGCAGGCGATGGTTGCGGCCTTTTGCATCAGGGCGATTTCGTGGGCGTCCTTGACGAGGCGCATCTCGTCGAGTACGGCGCGCACATCGTGGATGACAGCCGGGGCGCTTTTGCCGGCGCGCGCCTGGGCGCGCACGGCGTTCAGCGCGGCAGCGATTCGCGCATCCCAACCGACGTCATGCCCGATCGAGAACCAGAGCGCGGGCTGGTCGGCCAGCAGTTCCGCCAGCTTGCTGTCGAATTCCTTGATGGAGAATGCAGCGTCGCAGCCGAAGGTTTCACGCGCGGCGTCCGGCCCGTGGCGGAAACCATCCCAGATTTCCTTGTCGATGTCCTTGTCGCGGCAGAACAGGATGGATTGAGGCCCGTCGTTACTCCGGCCGGTGATCAGCACCAGCACGGCCTCGGGTTCGGGAAACCCGGTCAGGTAATGGAAGTAGCTGTCGGCGCGGTAAGGATAGGTGGTGTCGCGATTGCGCACGCGCTCGGGCGCGGTGGGGATGACGGCCAACCCGCCACCGGCTTCTCCCATGCGGGCGAGCAGTGAAAGTCGGCGCTGGCGGAACGGCGTGATGTTCATGCGCTGATCCTAACATGCGTGCTGCAGCTCGGCATTGAGGGCGGCGAGTCGAGCGGGCGTGCCGACATCGACCCAGCGGCCGGAGTGGTACTCGCCGCTGACCTGGCCGGCGGCAATGGCCGTATGCAGCAGCGGTGCGAGTTTGGCGGCCTGGCCGCGTTGAATGCCCGCGAAGAGTGCCGGACGATAGATGCCGATGCCGCTGAAGGTGAATCGCGCCGTCCCACCAGCGCCGACTTTTCCATTGGCCAGCGAGAAGTCGCCGGTCGGATGGTGCGGCGGATTGTCGACCAATAGCAGATGAGCCAGATGATCCGCTATCCGCGCACGACCGAAATCCCAGTCGCAGAAGATGTCGCCATTGACGACGAGGAACGGCGAATTGTCGTGTTCCCGGTCCAAAAGTGGCAGGGCGTTGGCAATGCCGCCGGCGGTTTCGAGCGCGCCGGCCGGCTCGGCGGAATACTGGATGCGCAGGTCCCACGCTTCGCCATTGCCGAGCAGCGCCTCGATCTGGTCGCCCAGATGCGCATGGTTGATGACGATGTCGCGAAAGCCCGCGCGCGCCAGCCGTTCGAGATGCCAGACAATTAAAGGTTTTCCAGCGACCGGCAGCAGCGGTTTGGGGGTGCGGTCGGTGAGCGGGCGCATGCGTTCGCCGCGCCCCGCGGCCAATATCATTGCTTTCAAAACGTATACCCTGCCTGGACCTGCCGGTTTTCCAGTTGGTCAAGCAGGCGCAAGAGCGGCACAAGCTCGCCATAGCGCGTGCAGGCGGCGCGCAGATATTTCGCCACCAGCGGCATGTCCTTGAGATAGCCGTCCTTGCCGTCGCGGTGGCACAGGCGGGCAAAGATGCCCAGCACCTTGACATGCCGTTGCACGCCCATCCACTCGTAATCGCGGAAGAATGCGCCGAAATCGGCGGAGACCGGCAGCCCGACTTTTCGCGCCTTTTCCCAGTAGCGCGCCAGCCAGTCGAGCGCGCGCTCCTCGTCCCATTCGATGTAGGCGTCCTTGAGCAGTGAAACGAGGTCGTAGCTGAGCGGGCCGTAGACGGCGTCCTGGAAATCGATCACGCCGGGCCGCAGGTCTTCCCGAGTGGCAGTGACCATCAGGTTGCGCGAATGGTAGTCGCGGTGCACATAGACCCGCGGCTCGGCCAGATTGACGGCGAGTATCTTTTCAAACACGGCCGCCAGGGTGTTGCGTTGTTCGTTGCCGAAATTGATCGGCAGATGCCGGTCGATGTACCAGTCGGGGAACAGGTTGAGTTCGCGGAGCAGCAGCGTGCGGTCGTAGGCGGGTAGGGTGTCGGGCCGGCTATGCCGCTGGATGTCGATCAGCGTGTCGATGGCGGCGCGGTAGAGCGGATCGGCGTCGCTGTTCTCAAGCGCGGCGAGATAGGTTGTCGCGCCGAGGTCCGAGATCAGCAGAAAACCGCGTTCCATATCTTCGGCCAAAACTTCCGGCACATGGGCGCCAGCGGCATGGAACAACTGCCGCACATGCAGCCACGGCCGTACGTCTTCGTGCGCTGGTGGCGCATCCATAACGATGCATGTTTTGCCATCGGTAAACGTGACGCGCAGATAGCTACGAAAGCTGGCGTCATTCGATGCGGGCGCCAGGGTAAATGCTTGCTCTGGAAATTGCGCCGTCAGCCAGCCCTGAATTTGCTTGATCCGCTCCACGCAAGGAATTCCGGTCAAATGATAGAATCTCAAATTCTACCATTGGCTTGATTGGCGCCCCGGCGCGCGGCACGGACAAAACTACGGCAACGATGTTATTGGCATGGCTTCGGCGGGCGGGGATTGCAGCGGGCTGGCTGGCGTGCGCCAGCACCGGCAGTTTTGCCGTGGCCGCCGAAAACCTGCCGGCCCTGCGGGTTGATCCTTCACTGCTGGGCGGCGCGCCGCAACCGCTGGTGGCCGAGCAACCCGCACCGCCGGTTCGGCAACCCGTTACCCAGCCCGGTGCGTTAGCGCCTACTTCAACGCTCGCGCCGACCGCCGCGCCCGCACCAGCGCCCGCCCCGGAAAGCGCGGCCGCAAAAAAACCGCCGGCCGCGCCAACGCAAGCCGCTGCCATGTCCACTCCGGCCCCCGCGCCAGTTCGGGTTGCGGCCGCCCCCGCCGTGGTTGCCATCGGCCCGCAAAATCTGCCGCCCCTGCGCGTCGATCCGGCGCTCTTGGGCGCCGCTGCCCCGGCCCGCCTGCTGGCCGAGCGTCCGCCCGAAGTGGCCGAGCGCGCGGCATTGGCGCCTTTGTATTCCGCCCATGTCGCGGCAGGCGCCATTCCCGGCTTCACCACCAAGTCGGCGCCGCCGGCCGACAAAAAAACCGCGCCAACGCATGTCAGGGCGCGCAACATCAGCGGCGTCAATGAGATCGAGATCGTCGCCGAGGGCGATGCCGAGGTGCAGCGCGGGGACGACATCCTGCGTGCCGACCGCATCATTCACCGGCAGGACGAGGACGAGGTCGAGGCCATTGGCAATGTGCGCCTGACCAGCCCGGATTCCATCATCACCGGCCCGCGCCTGCGCATGAAAATGGCGGACAACACCGGCGAATTCGAAGCCCCCGCTTACACCATCAGAACCCAGCCGAAGGACGTGCCGGAAGCCGCGCTGACCATGGGCGGCTTGCCGGCGGTCGGCCCCGGCGGCCAGGTTTTCGCGACGACCGGCAAAATGTTGGCGCGCCAGCCCGTGACGGCGAGCGGCGGCGCCACGCGCATGGAATTTCGCGGCGAAGACCAGTATCACCTGAAGCAGGCCAGTTACAGCACCTGCAAGCCGGGCGAGCGCGACTGGGAGATGGTTGTCGACGAACTCGATCTCGACTACACCACTGCGACCGGCACGGCGCGTCATGCCACGGTGCGCTTCAAGGACGTGCCCCTGCTCTACACCCCCTGGCTCAGCTTCCCGCTCGACAACGCCAGAAAGAGCGGCCTCCTGACGCCGACGATCGGCACGACCAGCAAGAGCGGCCTCGAGGTGACGGCGCCGTGGTACTGGAACATCGCCCCCAACATGGATGCGACGATTGCGCCCCGCCTGCTGTCGCGGCGCGGCCTGCAACTCAACACCGAGTTCCGCTATCTGCTCGACACCCCGCAAAATCGTACCCAGCCCGGCATGCCCGACAAAGGGCAACTGCGCGTCGAATACCTGCCGGGTGATCAGTTGGCTAACCGCGATCGCTACGGTTACGCGCTGTTGCACAATCAGACTCTGGGCCACGGGTTTGCGACGGCGCTCAACCTCAACGGCGTTTCCGACGACAATTATTTCAGCGACCTGTCGACGCGCGTGGCGGCGGTATCGCAGGGCAACCTGCTGCGCCAGGGCATGCTGACCTACGGCGGCCCCTGGTACAGCGCGGCCTTGAACCTGCAAACCTACCAGACCCTGCAGGATCTGCCCTCGCCGTATCGGCGTCTGCCGCAGTTGACGGGCACGGCCAATCGCTACGACCTGCCGCTGGGCCTGGCCTTCAACCTGAATGCGGAGTATGTGAACTTCGACCACCCGAAGGAATTGCTCGGCAAACGCACCACGCTCTACCCGCAGCTCTCGCTGCCCCTGACCACCGCGGCGTTCTGGCTGACGCCGAAGGTCGGTTTTCATTCCACCCAATACCAGTTGAGCGGGCAGGAGCGCCTGGCCGCGACGGACTACCGCAAAAACGTGCCGCTGCAGCAAAGTCGCGCGCTGCCGATCTACAGCGTCGACGGCGGCTTCGTCCTGGAGCGTAACCTCGATGCCGGCTGGTTCGACCGCCCGCTGCTGCAGACGCTGGAACCGCGCGCCTTCTATCTGTATGTGCCAACCCGCGACCAGAGCACCCTGCCCGTATTTGACACCGGCATCGCCAGTTTCAGTCATTCCCAGCTGTTCGCCGAAAATCGCTATGCCGGCGGCGACCGCATTGCCAACGCCAATCAGCTCACGTTGGCCTTGACCTCGCGCCTGCTCGATCCGGCTTCCGGGGCGGAACTCCTGCGCGCCACGCTCGGCCAGCTCCATTACTTCACGCAGCAGGCGGTGACACTGCCAGGCGAGACAGCGCGCACCGAACGTTCGGCGGACATCCTCGCGGCGCTATCCGGCCAGGTGCTGCCCAAAACCTATGCCGACCTCGGCTGGCAATACAACCCGCGCGACAAGCTGACCGAGCGGCTGATGCTGGGCGGCCGCTATCACCCGGCCCCCGGGCAGATCTTCAACGCGGGCTACCGCTATGCGCGCGACCTGCTCGGCCAGATCGACGTGTCGGCCCAATGGCCGCTCGCCAAGGTGCTGGGTCCCGGTTGGCACGGCGTGGGTCGCTACAATTATTCGACCAAGGAAAAGCGCGTCATCGAAACCATTGGCGGTCTTGAATACAATGCCGGTTGCTGGGTCGGGCGTTTCGTCGTGCAACGGCTGGCGACGATCGCCGACAAGCCGACCACCGCGATGTTCTTCCAACTGGAGCTCAACGATTTCTCGCGCATCGGTTCCAACCCGCTGGAACTCCTGCGGCGCAACATTCCCGGCTATGGCGTCATCAACCAACCCACCGCCGATCCGGTATTCGCCGCCCAATAAATTCGCTGCCCAATAATCCCGACAATGAAACTTCTCCCCGTTTTCCTGCTGTGCCTGTCCCTCTTGCCGCAGGCCGCCCTTGCCCAGGCGCGGAAACCCGCTGCCGCCGTTGCCATCGACCGGGTGATTGCCGTTGTCAATGACGAGGCGATAACCCAGCACGAGCTGCGCGACCGCCTGCTGCTGGTCGAGCGTCAGCTGCGGCAGCGCGGCACGGCGCTGCCGCAGCGCGATGTGCTCGAAAAGCAATTGCTGGAGCGACTGATTGTCGATCGCCTGCAAAAACAGTTCGCCAATGAAACGGGGCTGCGGATTCCCGATGCCGAGCTCGATGTCGCCTTGCGTCGGATTGCCGAAAACAACCGGATGTCGCTGGCCGACTTTCGCGGCGCGCTCGAGCGGGATGGCGTCGAATGGCGGCGTTTCCGGGAAGAAATCCGCGACGAGATGATCATCAACCGGCTGCGCGACCGCGAAGTGGAAAGCCGCATCGTCGTGTCCGATGGCGAAATCGACAACTACCTTGCCCACCCCGGGCAGGCCGACCAGGCCGCGCTGGTCGCGCTCGGCCATATCGTCGTGCGCGTGCCGGAGAAGGCCGATTCCGGCAAGCTGGCGCAGTTGCGCGCGCGCGCCGAGGAGGCCCTGGCGCGCATCAAGGCCGGTCAGGATTTCGGCCAGGTTGCCGCCAGTTATTCCGAGGCCGCCGATGCCCTGACCGGCGGCCTGCTGGAACCGCGTCCGGCCGACCGGCTGCCGACCCTCTATGCCGACGCCATTGCCGGCCTGCAGTCGGGCGAGGCGAGCGAAATCCTGCGTTCGCCAGCGGGCTTTCACATCGTCAAGCTGTTCGAGCGGCGCGGCGGCAGCGCGGTCGGCGGGACGATCCGCCAGACGCGCGCCCGGCATATCCTGCTCAAGGTGAATGAGCTGGTGGCGTCCGAAGAAGCGCGCCACAAGCTGGTCGGCCTCAAGGAACGGATCGATAATGGCGCCGATTTCGCCGAACTGGCGCGCCTCTATTCCAACGACCTGTCGGCGGCCAAGGGCGGCGATCTGGGCTGGCTGTATCAGGGCGATACCGTGCCCGATTTCGAGCGGGCGATGGATGCCCTGAAGCCCGGCGAGACCAGTGCGCCCGTACAATCGCCCTTCGGTTGGCACTTGATCCAGGTGCAAGAACGCAAGAACGCCGCGGCCGGTGACGAGCGCAAGCGCCTGATGGCCAGGCAGGCGCTGAAGGAGCGCAAGTCCGACGAGGCCTACGAAGACTGGCTGCGCCAACTGCGCGACCGCGCCTATGTCGAGTATCGACTTGAAGAGCGCTGAACTTCCGGTTATTGCGGTAACGTCGGGGGAGCCTGCGGGGATCGGCCCCGACATCTGCCTCGCGCTGGCCGAGCGGCAATTTCCGGCGCGCCTCGTTGTGCTCGGCGACCGTGGGTTGTTCGCCGATCGGGCGCGGCAACTGCATCGGGATGCCGGCGCTATCGAGGTCAGCCACATTCCGCTGCAAAAGTCGGCGCTGGCGGGACGGCTCGATGCAGCCAACGCCGGCTATGTGCTCGCCATGCTCGATCGCGCGCTGGCGGGCTGCCGTTCCGGTGAGTTCGCCGCCATGGTCACCGCGCCGGTGCACAAGGGCATCATCAACGACGCCGGCATAGCGTTCACCGGCCATACCGAATATCTGGCGGAAAAAACCGGCACGCCGCGCGTCGTGATGATGCTCGCTGGCGCGGGACTGCGCGTTGCGCTGGCGACGACCCACTTGCCGTTGAAAGACGTTGCCGCCGCGATCACGCCGGGCGAACTGGAAACCACGCTACGCATCCTGCACGCCGACCTGCGCACGAAGTTCGGTTTCGACAAGCCCCGCATTCTCGTCGCCGGCCTCAACCCGCATGCCGGCGAGGGCGGCCACATGGGGCGCGAGGAGATCGAGGTGATCACGCCGGTGCTCGACAAACTGCGGCAGGAAGGCCTGGACCTGGTCGGTCCGCTCCCGGCCGATACGCTGTTCACGAAGAACGTCCTGGCCGGCTCGCATGCCCAACTGGCGATGTACCACGACCAGGGACTGGCGGTGCTCAAATATGCCGCCTTCGATGAGGGCATCAACGTGACGCTCGGCCTGCCGATCATCCGTACCTCGGTCGACCATGGCACGGCCTGCGATCTGGCCGGCACTGGAAAGGCCTCGCCAACCAGCCTGTTTGCCGCGGTCGATGCGGCGATCGACATGGCGTTACGGCGCGGGGCGTAGTCTTGTACCAGGGCCATCAGGCGCGCAAGCGCTTTGGACAGAATTTCCTGGTGTCGCCGGGTGTGATCCGCAAGATCATCGACGCCGTGGCGCCCCGCCCGGGGGATACGGTGGTCGAGATTGGCCCCGGGCTTGGGGCGCTCACAGAGCCACTGCTTGAGCGTTTAGACCATCTGCATGTCGTCGAAATCGACCGCGATCTGATCGCCTGTCTGCGCGAGCGTTTTCCGGCCGAGCGATTGACGATTCATGAGGGCGATGCGCTGGAATTCGACTTCGGCGCGCTCAAAAGTGACGGGCCGCTGAAGATCGTCGGCAACCTGCCTTACAACATTTCCAGCCCCTTGTTGTTCCATCTCGCCGAATACGCCGACTTGGTGAGCGAGATGCACTTCATGCTGCAAAAGGAAGTGGTGGATCGCATGGTGGCCGCACCGGGTGGAGACTACGGCCGGTTGTCGGTGATGCTGCAATATCGCTACAGCATGGAGCGACTGTTCATCGTGCCGCCGGGTTCGTTCAATCCGGCGCCGAAGGTCGATTCGGCCGTGGTGCGCATGATTCCGCGAAAAGTCGGCGCTGGCGAGACGGCGCTGGATGAAACCTTGTTTGCCCGACTGGTGCAGGCGGCCTTCTCCCAGCGCCGCAAAATGCTGAGAAACACGCTCAAGGAGTTCGGCGGGGAAAGCTTGCTGGAAGCGCAGGGCATTGCGCCGACGGCGCGTGCGGAAACTCTGGCAGTTGCTGACTTTGTGCGGTTGGCGAATGTGCTGGCCGCACAGACGCAAACGAAATAACCCCCGGGGTAAATCGATTCCCAAGATGTATCAAGTATGATATATCATTAATCAATGAACGGGACTGACATCATTGGCAAGTTGAAAGCGGATGGCTGGACGCTGGATCGCGTTAACGGTAGCCACCACATCATGGTCAAGGACGGGCGTGCGGTTCCGGTTCATGGAAAACGTGATGTCGGGCCGGGGTTGCTGGCTGCGATTCAGCGTCAGACCGGCGTCAAGCTGAAGTAAGGAGAAATGCAAAATGGAAATTCGTTACCCGGCGTGGTTGCGGCATGAGGAAACCGGCTACTTCGTCGAGTTTGTCGATTTGCCTGATACCTTTACCGAAGGGCAAACCGTGGAAGAGGCGCTTTTCAACGCATCCGAGGTGCTGACCGCCATGCTGGACTTCAAAATCGAGCATGATCAGCCGATCCCCTCCATGTCTGAAGGCGTGTCCGGGGCGGTTTATGTCGCGCCAGATGCGAAAACCCAGGCCGCGCTATTGGTGCGCCATGCTCGCGGTGAGCGCAGCATGGCCGATCTGGCACGCGCGCTAGATACGTCATGGCCTGCTGCTCAGCGGCTGGAAGATACTCGCCACTGGCCAAGCCTGAAACAACTGGAAAAGGCGGCATCGGCACTGGGCAAGCGCCTGGTGCTATCGATGGAATGAATTTGGAGCGCCGTTTCGTCCAGATTCCGCGCGGTTATTTCTTGCAAAACAATCCCCGGGGGAGGCGATTCCCCGGGGATTATTTGTTGTTACGCTCAGTCAGCCTGCTTACGCAGAAAAGCCGGAATGTCGTACTTGTCCATGCCGGTATCGGACATGGCCTGGGCGCGGCTGTCGCGGCTGCCGCGATTGCTGACGAACATCCCTTCCAGATCGAGGCTCCCCGTCGTTCCGGCGGTGGCCATCGAAATCCCCGTGCCGAGCGGCAGGTTGTCGGTGCCGGTGCGCAGGCCGATGCCTTCATTGATGTAGGTCTTCAGCTCCGGTTTGCGGCGCGCCAGCGCGGCCGAACCGAGGCCGGTCGCGACGACGGTGACGCGCAACTGGTCTTCCATCGCGTCGTCGAACACCGCGCCGCAAATCACGGTGGCATCCGGGGCCGTGTAGTTGCGAATGGTGGCCATGACCTCCTTGTATTCCTTGAGGCCGAGCGAGCCGCTGGCGGTGATGTTGACCAGCACGCCGCGCGCGCCGGAAAGTTCGATGCCTTCCAGCAGCGGGCTGGCAACGGCGGATTCGGCGGCGAGGCGGGCGCGATCGACGCCGGCGGCGGCGGCCGAACCCATCATGGCCTTGCCCATTTCGCCCATCACGGTGCGCACGTCCTCGAAGTCCACATTCACCAGGCCCGGCACGTTGATGATCTCGGCGATGCCGCCGACGGCATTTTTCAGCACGTTGTCGGCCGACTTGAAGGCGTCGAGCATGCTGACTTCCTCGCAGAGCACTTCCATCAGCTTTTCATTGAGGACGACGATCAGCGAATCGACATGCTGACCGAGTTCGGCCAGCCCCTCTTCGGCGAGTTTGGTGCGGCGTCCCTCGAACTCGAAGGGCTTGGTGACGACGGCCACCGTCAGGATGCCCAGTTCGCGCGCCACTTCGGCGACGATCGGCGCGGCTCCCGTGCCCGTGCCGCCGCCCATGCCAGCGGTGATGAAGGCCATGTGCGCGCCTTCGAGTGCCGCGGCGATCTTCTCGCGCTCGTTCTGCGCATGCTCGCGCGCACGCTCCGGCTTGCCGCCCGCGCCCAGGCCCGGGCCGAGTTGCAGTTTGACGCCGGCCGAGGAATTCTTGAGCGCCTGGGCATCGGTGTTGCAGCAGATGAACTCCACGCCGCCGACGCCTTCCTTGATCATGTGTTCGACGGCATTGCCGCCGGCGCCGCCGACGCCGATCACCTTGATGATGGTGGTGTTGGGATCCCGATCAATGATTTCAAACATTTCGCCTCTCCTTGTGGTGCAAAAAATTAAAGATTTCTGGCAAACCAGGCGCGCATGCGCGTCATGGCCTGCCCCATCGTCATCGGGCCCTGGTCCTTGAGCCCGCGCTGTTTCTGCGCCACGCCCTCCATCAGCAAACCCATCGCCGATGCGTAGCGGGGGTTTTTCACAAAGTCGCGCAGGTTGCCGGCGTAATGCGGCGTGCCGACCTTCACCGTGTTGTGGAAGATTTCCTCGCCGAGCTGGGTCATCCCCGGCAGCTGCGCGGTGCCGCCGGTCAGCACGATGCCGGCGCGCAACAGGCGCGCATAGCCGCTTCTCACCAGTTCGTCCTGCACCTTCTGAAAAATCTCTTCGACGCGCGGCTGAATGAAACCCGCCAGCGTCTGGCGCGACAGGCTGGTCGCCGGGCGCTCGCCGACGCCCGGCACTTCGAGCATCTCTTCCGGGTCGGCCAGTTGCTGCAGGGCGACCCCATACCGCAGCTTGATTTCCTCGGCGTCCTGCGTCGAGGTGCGCAGGGCGATGCCGATGTCGGCGGTGATCTGGTCGCCGGCAATGGAGATGACGGCGGTGTGGCGGATGGCGCCCTGGCTGAAGACGGCGATGTCGGTGGTGCCACCGCCGATGTCGACCAGACAGACGCCGACGTCCTTTTCGTCGTCGGTCAGCACCGCATTCCCCGAGGCAAGCGGCTGCAGCACCAGGTCGACCACTTCCAGCCCGCAGCGGCGCACGCACTTGACGATGTTCTGCACGGCGGTGACGGCGCCGGTGACCAGGTGCACCTTCACCTCCAGTCGCTTGGCATCCATGCCGATCGGTTCTTTCACCCCGTCCTGGCCATCGACGATGAATTCCTGCACGAGGGTGTGGAGGATCTGGTCGTCGGCCGAGATCGGCGTGGCATTGGCGGCCTCGATGGCGCGCGCGACATCGAACTGGGTCACCTCCTTGTCGCGCACCACGGCCATGCCGTCGGAATCCTTGCTCTTGATGTGGCCGCCGGCGATGCCGGTGTAAACTTCCTTAACCTTGCAGCCGGCCATCATCTCCACTTCGGCGATGGCCTTCGAGATGCTGGCGACGGTCGCCTCGATATTGACCACCACGCCTTTTTTCAGGCCGCGCGTATCCCGCGTGTCCTGTGTGCCGATGCCCAGGATGGCGAGTTGGCCTTCCGGGTTCAGCTCGGCGACGATGGCGACGATCTTCGACGTGCCGATGTCGAGGCCGACGATCAAGTCGCGATTCTTCTCTTTGCTCATAATCTGCGTCCAGCGGCTTCGCCGCGCATCGGCCCGCCGCGCAGCGACCCGCCACGCTCCAGGCCGCTCAAAACAAAACCATTCGGATAGCGCATGTCGGCCACGCGCACGGCGCCGACCTGCTGGCGCAGCGCGGCGTAATGGGTGACAAAACGTTCCAGCCGCTCGCCGGTTTGCTCGCGGCTCTGGTCGCGTCCCAGTTCGATGGCCACGCCATCATCGAGTTTGAGTTGCCAGGCGCGACGGGGGGACAGCGCTATGCTTTCGATCCGTCTGCCGATACCGGCCAGCACGCCGCTGAATTCGGCAAAGCGTTCCAGCAATTCGCGCGCACTGCCCGCGGGGCCGGAGAGCTGTGGCAGTTCCGGAGCGTCGCCGGGAAGCTCGGCGACAAATAGCTCGCCCTGACGGTTGACCAGGCCATGATCGCCATTCAAATGGCGCCAACGCGCCACGGGTTCGTTTTCTTCGAGCGTCAGCTTCAGACCGTCCGGCCATTGGCGGCTCACGGCCGCCTTGCGTACCCACGGCAGCTTTTCGAAGGCCGCGCGCGCCGCTTCAATGTCTACGGTGAAGAAGTTGCCGATCATGGCGCCGCGCGCCGCGTGCTCCAGTTGTTCCGGCGTCACCCGATCGGGCGCGGCGGTCAGCACCAGTTCGCGCAGCGGAAACACCGGCAGCCGCTGCAAAGCCGTCAGCCCGGCCCAGCCCAACCCAGCCACCGCCAGCACAATCAAAACATCGGCCAATAAATTCATCAGCGCAGCCTGATGCCACAGCCCACTGTCTCCTGTCCCCTGACCACTGACCACTGAATTACCCACAGCGTGCCTCCGCAAGAATCTTCAGCACCAGGGCGTCAAACGCAATCCCGGCGGCCTTGGCGGCCATTGGCACCAGCGAGTGCCCGGTCATGCCGGGGGCGGTATTCATTTCGAGCAGGTTGTAGCTGCCGTCAGCGCGCAGGATCAGGTCGGCGCGGCCCCAGCCGCGGCAATCGAGCGCATCGAAGGCCGTCAATACCGTCTTGCCGATGGCCGTCTCGACATCGGCAGGCAACCCCGCCGGGCAGTGGTAGTGCACGACATCGGTGAAATATTTATTCTGGTAATCGTAGCGGCCTTCCGGCGCTTCGATCCGCACCAGCGGCAACACCTCACGTCCGAGCACGGCGGCGGTCAGTTCGATGCCGGCGACGAATTCCTCGGCCATGACCTCTTCCTTGCGGCCGTCGGGTAATGTTTCCGCGGCGGCGAAGGCGGCGGAAAATTCATCCAGACGCGCCACCTTGGTAACCCCGAGCGAAGAGCCTTCGCGCACCGGCTTGACGATCAGCGGCAAGCCGAAATCGGCGATCACGGCGGCGCCCTCGGCAGCCGAATGGACGCGACGCGAACGCGGCGTCGGTACGCCGGCCGCCCGCCAGATCCATTGGGTGCGGATCTTGTCCATCGACAGCGCCGAGCCCAGCACGCCGCTGCCGGTGTAGGGAATCCGCATCAGGTCGAGCGCGCCCTGCACGGTGCCGTCTTCACCGGCGCCGCCATGCAGGATGCAGAACACGCGGTCGACGCGCAACTCGGCCAGTTTCCAGATCGGCTGTTCGGCCGGATCGAAGGCAACGGCAGCGACGCCGGAATTTTTCAGCGCCGCCAGCACGGCCGCGCCGGAAATCAGCGAAATCTCGCGCTCGGCGGAAGCTCCGCCCATCAATACCGCTACTTTGCCAAAGCTTGTTGCCATCAAGTTCTTGCTCCGAGGATGCGCACTTCGCACACCAGTTCCACGCCAAATTTTTCCCGCACCGCGACCTGAGTTCGGCCGATTAAGCTTTCTATCGCGGTAGCCGTCGCTTTACCCTCTGGATTAACGATGAAATTCGCATGCTTTTCGGACACCCGCGCGCCGCCTTCTTCCATCCCCTTCAGTCCGGCCGCTTCGATGAGCCGCGCGGCAAAGTCGCCGGGCGGGTTTCTGAACACCGAGCCGGCGTTGGGCAAGGTCAGCGGCTGGGTGCCGCCACGCTTTTCGAGCAGTGCTTTGATGCGCGCCCGCGCCGTAACGCCATCGCCTGCCGGAAAGCGCAGCCAGGCGGCAACGAAGATTTCGTCGGTGGCCGTCTTGAGTCCGACATGGCGATAGCCGATGGCGAAATCCGCTGGCGTGCGCACGATCAGTTCGCCTTGCCGGTTCAACATCTGTACGCGCTCGACGAAAGCCCAGGTCTCGCCGCCATGGCAGCCGGCATTCAGCGCCAGCGCGCCGCCCAGCGTGCCCGGAATGCCGGCGAGAAATTCGGCGCCGGAGCGGTCGTGCTGCGCGGCAAAGCGCGCCAGCTTGGGCGCGGGCACGCCCGCCTCGGCGTAGATCGTGCCGTCGGCTTCGAGTTGCAACTTGTCGAGCGCGCCATGGGTGAAAATGGCCGTGCCGTCGAAGCCGCCGTCGCGGATCAGCAGGTTGGACCCCAGGCCGACCATCAGCACGGGTTCGTCGTGGCGCAGCGTGCCCATGAACGTAGCCAGATCGGCCAGGTCCTGCGGGAAGCAGGCCTTGGCGACTGGCCCGCCGGCGCGCCAGGTCACATGTTTCGCCATGGGTTCGTCGCTGAGTATTTTCATGTCGTCATCAGTTTGGCTGGTACTGAGCCGATCGAGCCGGCGCCGAGGGTGATGACGACATCGCCATCTTGCGCGGCGGCCAGAATCGCCTGTGGCATGGCGGCGATGTCCTCGACAAACACGGGCTCGACTTTGCCGGTGACGCGCAGGGCGCGCGCCAGCGCACGCCCGTCGGCGGCGACGATGGGTGTCTCGCCCGCGGCGTACACCTCGGCCAGCAGCACGGCATCCGCGGCGGACAGCACCTTGACGAAGTCCTCGAAACAGTCGCGCGTGCGCGTGTAGCGGTGCGGCTGGAAGGCCAGCACGATGCGCCGGCCGGGAAAGGCGCCGCGCGCCGCGGCCAGCGTCGCCGCCATTTCGGTCGGATGATGGCCGTAGTCGTCGACGAGTGTGAATTGACCGCCGCCGGGAATATCGATCTCGCCATAACGCTGGAAGCGCCGGTCCACACCGTGGAATTCCGCCAGCGCCTGTTGGATCGCCGTATCGCCAGCGCCGACTTCCGTGGCCACGGCAATCGCGGCCAGCGCGTTTCTCACGTTGTGCTCGCCCGGCAGGTTGAGCGTGACCGGGAAGCGCGACACCGAGCCGTTGGTGCGCACGCAATCGAAATGCATGCGGCCGCTTCCGTCAGCAGCGGCCCGCACGTTCTCGGCGCGGATGTTGGCCTCGAGCTTGAAGCCATAAGTGACCACCTGCTTGGCGATGGATGGCAGGATCGCGCGCACATGCGGATCGTCGATGCACACCACGGCGACGCCGTAGAACGGCAGGCGATGGATGAAATCGACGAAAGCCTGCTTGAGCCGCTCGAAGTCATGACCATAGGTGTCCATGTGGTCGGCGTCGATGTTGGTCACCACCGCGATCACCGGGGAAAGGAAGAGGAACGAGGCATCCGACTCGTCGGCCTCGGCAACCAGATAATCGCCCTGGCCGAGGCGGGCGTTCGCCCCGGCCGAGTTCAGCCGGCCGCCGATGACGAAGGTCGGGTCGAAGCCGCCCTCGGCGAGGCAACTGGCGACCAGGCTGGTGGTGGTCGTCTTGCCGTGGGTGCCGGCAATCGCGATGCCCTGCTTGATGCGCATCAGTTCGGCCAGCATCTGGGCGCGCGGCACGACCGGCACATGACGCTCCCTTGCGGCGACGACTTCCGGGTTGTCTTCTTTCACCGCGGTCGACACCACCACCGCATCGGCGTTGCGCACATTCTCCGCCGCGTGACCAATGACGACGCGCACGCCCTGTGCGACGAGGCGCCGCGTGGTGGCGGATTCGGCGAGGTCGGAACCGCTGACCTCGTAACCCTGATTGGCCAGCACCTCGGCGATGCCGCTCATGCCGGCGCCGCCGACGCCGACGAAATGGATTTTTTTGACTTTGTGTTTCATGCCGCCTCCGCCATTTTTTTCATTTGCAGATCTCCCGGCAAGCTTTTGCCACGGCCTCGGTCGCTTCGGGCAGCGCGAGTTCGCGCGCCTTCTCGGCCATTTCGAGCAGTTGCGCGCGCGTCAGGTTGCGGATCAGCGCCAGCCGCTCCGCCGTCAATTCCTTTTGCGGCAGCAGCATGGCCGCGCCGGCATGGACCAGGAAGCGTGCATTCGCGGTCTGGTGGTCATCCACGGCATGGGGGAAGGGCACCAGAATGCTCGCCACGCCCGCGGCGGCCAGCTCGGCGATGGTCAGGGCGCCGGCGCGACAGATCACCAGATCGGCCCAGGCATAGGCGCCCGCCATGTCGTCGATGAAGGCGGTCGTGTGCGCCTCGACTCCTGCCGCGGCATAGGCGGCAGCAAGCGCTGCAAGGTGTTTCTCGCCCGCCTGATGGACCACGGCAGGCCGCTCATCCGACGGCAGCAGGGCCAGCGCCTGCGGCAAGGTTTCATTGAGCGCCTGCGCGCCGAGGCTGCCGCCCAGCACCAGCAAATTCAGTTTCCCGCTGCGTTCGCCATAGCGCAAAGTCGGCGCTGGCAGGACAGCGACGGCATGCCGTACCGGATTGCCGACCCATTGGCCTTTCTTCAGTACTTCGGGAAACCCGGTCAGGACGCGATCCGCGACGCCCGCCAAAACCCGGTTGGCCAGTCCGGCGATCGAATTCTGTTCGTGCAGCACCAGCGGAATGCCGCGCAAGCTGGCCATCATGCCGCCGGGGAAGCTGATGAAGCCGCCCATGCCGAGCACGACATCCGGCCGGATGGCGGAGAACCGGCGCCATGCCTGCACAAAGCCGGAGAGCAGGCTGAGCGGCAGCAGCAACTTGCGCAACAACCCCTTGCCGCGCAGCGCGCCGAAACGCACCCAGGCCATCGTGTAGCCGCGCTCGGGCACCAGCCGCGCTTCCATGCCATCCGGATTGCCCATCCAGAACACCTTCCAGCCGTGACGGTGCAATTCGTCGGCGACGGCGAGCCCGGGCATGATGTGCCCGCCGGTGCCGCCCGCCATGATGACGATGGTCTTCATGCGGGCAACCCCCGCATCAGGCGCCTGTTCTCGTAATCCACCCTCAACAGCACCGCAATCGCCAGACAATTGGCGACGATGCCCGAGCCGCCGAAGCTCATCAGCGGCAGGGTGAGGCCCTTGGTCGGCAGCAGGCCCATGTTCACGCCCATGTTGATGAAGGCCTGCCAGCCGATCCAGATGCCGATGCCTTGCGCCGTCAGACCGGCGAAGACACGTTCCATCTGCAGCGCCCGGCGGCCGACCACGAAGCAGCGTTGCACCAGCAGGGCGAACAGGCCGACCACGGCAACGACGCCAACGAAGCCAAGCTCCTCGGCGGTCACGGCCAGCAGAAAATCGGTATGTGCCTCGGGCAGGTAGAACAGTTTTTCGACGCTCGCGCCCAAGCCCACCCCGAACCACTCGCCGCGCCCGAAGGCGATCAGTGAATGCGAAAGCTGATAGCCTTTGCCGAGCGCATATTGCCAGGGGTCCATGTAACTCGTGATGCGTTCCCAGCGATACGGCGAGGAATAGATCAACGCGGCGAAGGCGAGCGCCATCGCGCCGATGAGAAAGGCAAACAGCCGCCCGTTCATGCCGCCGAGGAAGAGGATGCCCATGGCGATGACGACGATGACGACGAAGGCGCCAAAGTCGGGCTCGCGCAGCAGCAGCCCGCCGACCAGCGTCATCACCAGCGCGATCGGCACAAAGCCGCGGCGGAAGCTGCTCATGTCGGTGAGCTTCCTGGCCGTGTAATCGGCGGCGTAGAGCACCGCGCAGAGCTTCATGAATTCGGAGGGTTGCAGGGTCAGCGGGCCGAAGCCGATCCAGCGTTGCGCGCCATTCACCGTGCGGCCGATGCCCGGAATCAGCACCACCACCAGCAGGATCACGCCGGCGAGAAACAGCCATGGCGCCAGTTGCTGCCAAAAGCGCAGGGGAATCTGGAAAGCGACCAGGCCGCACATCAGCCCGACCGCCAGATAGACGGCGTGGCGCACCAGGAAATAAGTCGACTGGTGGCCGGTGAATGCACTGCCTTCGGCGGTGGCGATGGAAGCCGAATAAACCATCACCAGCCCCGTCAACAACAGCGCCAGCGCTGGCCAGAGCAGCAGCGGATCGAGCTCCGCCGTGGCCGCTGCGGGGCGGCCAGTGCCAAAGCGCCGTGGCAGCGTCGTGGCATTCATGTAACGCCCCTCTCCCCTTGCGGGAGAGGGGTTGGGGAGAGGGGTAATTCAGCCACCGCCGCCTTGAAAACCTCGGCGCGATGCTCGTAATTGCGAAACATGTCGAAGCTGGCGCAGGCCGGCGAGAGCAGCACGGCGTCGCCGGGCCGCGCGCGCGCCGCCGCGAGGCGCACTGCGGTATCCATGTCGGCGGCGTCGAGTAGCGGCACGCCGCAGCCGTCGAGCGCGGCGCGAATCTTCGGCGCATCGCGGCCGATCAGCACCACGCCATGCGCATGGCGCGCCACGGCATCCTTCAGCGGCGAGAAATCCTGGCCCTTGCCGTCCCCGCCGAGAATCACCACCGACTGGCAGCCCAGCCCCGTCAGTGCCGCGACCGTGGCCCCGACATTGGTGCCCTTCGAGTCATCGTAATAGGTCACCCCGCCGATCTCGGCAATCTTTTCGACCCGGTGCGGCAGGCCTTGATACGACCGCAGCGCCGGCAGCAGCGTCACCGCATCGATGCCGATGGCCGCGCACAGCGCCAGCGCGGCCAGGGCGTTGGCGGCATTGTGGAGTCCGGCGATGGGCAGCGCGGAGACCGGCAGCAGGAAACGGTCGCCCTGCACCAGCCAGGGCTCGTTGCGATTCTCGCGCAGGCCGAAATCAGCGACGTCCGCCGGCGCATCGAGGCCGAAGCTAATGAGACGCCGACCCGGGATCGCCATGCTTTTCACCCGCGCGTCCTGCCGATTGAGCACCTGCACACCATCGCCCTGAAAGATGCGCGCCTTGGCGCTCGCATAGTCGTCAAGGTCGATGTAGCGGTCGAGGTGGTCGTCGCTCAAGTTGAGCACCGTCGCGGCCGTGGCGTTCAGCGTTTCGGTGGTTTCGAGCTGGAAGCTCGACAGTTCCAGCACCCAGATTTCTGGCAGGGCGCCCCGGTCCTGGAAGTCCATCAGCGCGGTCAGCGCGGCGGGCGAGATGTTGCCGGCCACGCCGACGCGGCGACCCGTCGCTTTGATCAGATGGCCGGTGAGTGACGTGGTGGTGGTCTTGCCGTTGGTGCCGGTGATCGCCAGCACCGGCACGTTTTGCTTGAGCGAGCGCAACCCTTGAGCAAAGAGTTCAATTTCGCCAATCACCGGAATGCCCTGCGCGCGGGCATGGATGACCACCAGCAGGCCGGGCGAGAGCCCCGGCGAGATGGCGACGAGGTCGATGCC
>JAUSBB010000211.1 GCA_030652245.1 Rhodocyclaceae bacterium
CCGCCACACCGCGTTCTTGCAGCAGCGGCACCCAGGCGCCATCTGAACCGAGTCTGGCCCAACTGCCGCCGCCCAGCGCCAAAATTACCGCCGTCCTGCCAGCGCCGACTTTTGTTTCTCCAGTCGGCGTGGCGAAGCGCAGATCGCCCTGTTCATCCCAGCCCAGCCAGCGTTGCCGCATGTGGAAGCGCACGCCGGTTGCTCGAAGCCGATGTAGCCAGGCGCGCAGCAATGGCGCGGCCTTCATGTCGGTCGGGAACACGCGGCCGGATGAGCCGACAAAGGTGCCGACGCCCAAGCCGCGCGCCCAACCGCGCAAGGTCTCGGGTCCAAAGTCGTCGAGCCAGGGCGTCACCCAGTCGCGTTTTCCGCCATAGCGGCTGACAAAAGTGGCGAAGTCTTCGGCATGGGTGAGATTGAGCCCACTCTTCCCCGCCATGAGAAATTTGCGGCCGACCGAGGGCATGGCGTCGTAAACCTCGACGCGCACGCCGGCCTGACTCAGCACCTCCGCCGCCATCAAGCCGGCCGGCCCGCCGCCGATGATGATCACATTTCCGTTCATGTTCAGCAGTCTACTTGACACGTCTGCGATAATGCTTGCCTCCGTGGCCAAACAGGCCTGTCTTTACTACCCGTCCAAATGCGGGAGCTCCCATGACCGAACCCATTGAAAGTTTTGCCGCGCTGCAATTGCCCGCGCCCCTCCTGACGGTACTTTCCGACGTTGGTTACGAAATTCCGACACCGATCCAGGCCGCCTGCATCCCGCATCTGCTGGCCGGGCGCGACCTGCTGGGCGAGGCGCAGACCGGCACCGGCAAGACGGCGGCCTTCGCGCTGCCGCTCTTGGCGCAACTCGATCTCGCCAAAAAGCTGCCGCAGGTGCTGGTGCTGACGCCGACGCGCGAACTGGCCATCCAGGTCGCGGAGGCCTTCCAGAAATACGCGCACAACATGCCGGGTTTCCATGTGCTGCCGGTGTATGGCGGGCAAAGCATGGTTATCCAGTTGCGCGCCCTGTCGCGCGGCGTCCATGTCATCGTCGGCACGCCGGGGCGCATCATGGATCATCTGGAACGCAAGAGCCTGCAGCTTGAAAATCTCCGCACGCTGGTGCTCGACGAGGCCGACGAGATGCTGCGCATGGGCTTCATCGACGATGTCGAATGGATCCTCGAACACACGCCGGCAACGCGCCAGACGGCCCTGTTCTCGGCGACCATGCCCGCGCCGATCCGCCGCATCGCCCAGCGCTACCTGCGCGAGCCGCAGCAGGTGAAGATTCACTCCGCCACCACGACGGTGGCGACGATCCGCCAGCGTTACTGGCAGGTGCGCGGCGCGGACAAGCTCGAAGCGCTGACGCGCATGCTCGAAGTCGAGGAGGACTTCGAGGCCGCGCTGATTTTCGTGCGCACCAAACTGGCGACGGTCGACCTCGCCGAAAAGCTGGAGGCGCGCGGCTACGAAGCCGCGGCGCTGAACGGCGACATGACGCAGGGCCTGCGCGAGCAGGTGATCGAACGCCTGAAGAGCGGCAGCCTCGACATTGTCATCGCCACCGACGTCGCCGCGCGCGGGCTGGACGTGCCGCGCATCAGCCACGTCATCAACTATGACGTGCCCTACGACACCGAATCCTATGTGCATCGCATTGGCCGCACCGGCCGCGCGGGGCGGCCCGGCAACGCCATCCTGTTTGTCGCGCCGCGCGAGATGAGAATGCTCAAGGCGATTGAACACGCCACGCGCCAGCCCATCGAAGCGATTGGCCTGCCGACGAAGGGCGAGGTCGCCGAGCGCCGCATCGGGCAATTCAAGCAGCAGATCGTCGACGTGCTCGCCGAGGAGAATCTCGACTTCTTCTTCGAAGTGGTGCGGCGCATGGAAAGCGAAGAGAACCTCGCCGCGCGCCAGATCGCCGCCGCGCTGGCTTTTCTCGCGCAGCGCGAACGGCCTTTGCAGCCGCCCGGCTTTGATGTGCCAGCGGCGCCGGTAGCACCGACTGCGCCCGTGGCACGGATTGCGGCGCCCGTGCAGGCCGAACGCCCGGCCTTTGAGCGACCGGCGCGCGAACCGCGTGTCGAACGTGAAGAACGTCCCGAGCATAAAGAGCGTCCGGAACGCAAGGAGCGTCCCGCGCCGCGCAATTTCAGCGGCAGCCCGGTGGTGCGCTATCGCATCGAAGTCGGCAAGAACCAGGGCGCGCTGCCCAAGGAAATCGTCGGCGCCATCGCCAACGAGGGCGGCATCGACGGCAAGCTCATCGGCCAGATCAACCTGTTCGACGATTACAGCACGGTCGAATTGCCCGAATTGCCGGCGGATGTTTTCGAAATCCTCCAGCGTACGCGCGTGCGCCAACTGCCGCTGAAAATCCGTGTCGCCGCGGCGGGCGAGGGCGAGGCGCGGAGTAGGCCACCGACCAAACCGCGCTGGGAAAAAGAGCGCGAACCGGCCAGGGAAGCGCGTGAGCGCCGTCCCGCCAGCGCCGACTTTCGGCGCGAGGGCGGGACGTCCAAACCTCCCGCCAGCGCCGACTCTTCAAGCAAGCCACCCTATCGTAGCGAGAAGAAGCCAGCGGAGCGCGGCGCCCCGCCGACGGGCAAGCCGTTTAAAAAATTCCCCGGCAAGCCGAAAAAATATTGATCCGGCTTACTGCGCCCAGTTCAGGGGGCGCGGCTCGATCAGCGCGGTTTGCGCGCCATCGCCGGCGGTGAGCCAGATCTGGCCGTCCTGGATCGTGCATTGCAACTGCATGCCGCGTGCGGCCAGCGCGGCGAGCGCGGCTGACTGTTCGACGTCCAGCGCGAAGACGCGCAGGTTGGCCAGCCGCGCCAATGCCCGGCCCTCTTTGCCCCACCAGATGTCGGCCGCCTTGCCGCCGTAGACGAGGACGATCACTTCGGCGGCGCGCCCGGCGGCTTTCTTGAGCGTGCGTTCATCCGGCAGGCCGACTTCGATCCAGCGTTCGATCACCCCCGAATAATCTTTCTGCCATAGCGCGGGCTCGTCCTCGGCCGACAGACCGCGGCCGAATTCGAGGCGGGGGTCGGCGAACATGATGAAGGCGAGCAGCCGCACCATCATGCGTTCGTCGGTTTCGGACGGATGGCGTGCCAGCGTGAGCGCGTGTTCGCCGTAGTAGGGGCGGTCCATGTCGGCAATGCTGACGGACACCTTGAAGATGGTGGATTTGAGCGCCATGAGATGCGCGAACCTTCAGTCGATGAAGTGCCAGCCCGCGGTCGTGCAGGCGAGGGCGGCGCCACGACTTGCACCCCAGTCGCCCAGCACCCAGCGCACACACGGCTGACCATCGACCGTGTGGGTGTGTTGTCCTTGACGATGGGTGTGGCCGTGGATCAGGGCGCGGACGTGGTGCTGGCGCAGGGCGGCCACGACGGCGTCGGCATTCACGTCCATGATGGCCAGCGGTTTGATCTTTTTTTCGTTTTCGCTGCGCTGGCGCAGTGCCGTAATTTCTGTCTTGCGTGCGGCGAGTGGCAGCGCCAGAAAGTTGGTTCGCCAGGCAGGATCACGCACCTGGCAACGAAAGCGCTGATAGTCGGCATCGTCGGTGCACAGCGTGTCGCCGTGGGTGAGCAGCGTTGCCACACCGGCGACGTCGCGCACGCAGGGGTCGGGTAGAAAACTGATGCCGGCAGCGGCGGCAAAGGCGTCGCCGACGAGGAAGTCGCGGTTGCCCGCCATGAAGGACACCGCCACGCCGGTAGCGGCCAAGTTGCGCAAGGCAGTGATAATGCGCGCATTGAACGGGTCGGGCAGGTCGTCGTCGCCGGCCCAGTAGTCGAACAGGTCGCCCAGAATCGTCAGACTGGCCGCAGCCTGGGCCGGCCCGGCGAGAAAGGCGAGGAAGCGCTCGGCCGTGGCCGGTTCGAATGGCGAGAGGTGAATGTCGGAAATGAAAAGCGCCGACTTGTCGTTGGTGCTGGACATGAAAGTCGGCGCTGGTGAGACGGCGCAATGTTGGTGTCAGGGGAATCAGGCGACGACTTCGGCCTTTTCAATTACCACGTCCTCGACCGGCACGTCCTGGTGAAAGCCCTTGCTGCCGGTCTTGACGCCCTTGATCTGGTCGACGACATCCATGCCGTCGACGACGCGGCCGAACACGCAGTAGCCCCAACCCTGGCCGGACGGCGCACGATGATTGAGGAAGTCGTTGTCGGCGAGGTTGATGAAGAACTGGGCGGTGGCCGAGTGTGGATCATTGGTGCGCGCCATGGCGATGGTGCCGCGGTCGTTTTTCAATCCATTCGCCGCCTCGTTTTCAACGGGCGCCAGGGTGGGCTTTTCCTGCATGCCGACACTCATGCCGCCGCCCTGGATCATGAAGCCGTTGATGACGCGATGGAATACCGTGCCGTCGTAGTGGCCGGATTCGACATAGGCGAGGAAGTTGGCGACGGTTTTCGGCGCCTTTTCGGCATCGAGTTCGAGAGTGATGGCGCCGTGGTTGGTGGTGAGCTTGATCATTTTGCTGTTTCCTTGCTGGGGAGAAGTTTTGCCGATTCGATGATGATCGGCGTGAGGGGAACATTCTGGTGGCCGGCGGCGTTGCCGGTGGCGACCTTGCCGATTTTCTGCACGACGTCCTGGCCCTGCACCACCTTGCCAAACACGGCATAGCCCCAGCCATCGCGGGAGGGATAGTCGAGCGCGGCGTTGTTGGCGAGGTTGATGAAGAACTGGGCCGAGGCCGAATGCGGGTCTGAGGTGCGCGCCATGGCGATGCTGCCGGTGACATTGCGCAGGCCGTTTTGGGCTTCATTCTGAATGGGCTCGCGGGTGGGTTTCTGCTTCATGTCGGGCGTGAAGCCGCCGCCCTGGATCATGAATCCGTCGATGACGCGATGAAAGGCGGTGCCGTTGTAATGGCCGTCCTTGACGTATTGCAGAAAGTTTTCAACCGTCTTGGGCGCCTTCTGGGCATCGAGTTCGAGCACGATCATGCCCTGGCTGGTCTTGAGTTCGACCTGCGGGTTGGCCGCGTGGGCAGCCAGCGAAAGACAAAAAGCGGATAGCAAAACGAGCAAGTTTTTCATGGAGAACTCCGGGGAAAAAATAGGGGGACGCCGGACGTTGGCCTATGCGGCGTCTTCGTGAACAATCTTCCAGCGCCCGTCTTCCTTGATCCAGTACTGGCGCTTTTGCATCCGGTTCGACAGGTTGCTGCTCTGGTAGTCCTGCTCGAAGGTGACGACGACGTATTCGTCCTTGCCGGGATTGCGGAACATGCTGATGTTCTGGGTGGCGACCTTGATCCACTGCTTGCCGGCATTGATCTTTTTCTTCTGGGCGATCCACTCGGCGAGTTTTTTGCCGTCGCCGGAAAAGTCGCGCGCGTAGTGGCGGGCATAGCGCTCGATGTCGCGGCTTTCCCAGTCGCCGCGCCAGGCGTCGATCATGGCGAGCAGCGCCTTGCGCTCGGCCTGCCAGTCGTCGAGCGACGACCATTCGATGCTGTTGCTGATGATGACGGGCGTGGTGCCGACCTGCAGATTCTTCGCCAGCGCGTCGAGATCGCTGTTGGCGAGCACGACGCAGCCATCCGAGGCAAGCGGCGGCCGCGAGAAGGTGTCGGAGGGCGTGCCGTGCAGCCAGATGCCGTGGCCATTCCTGCCCATCTTCTTGTCCCACTTATTGGGGTAGTTGATGGGAAAGGCGCCGCTGCCGTAAAGGT
>JAUSBB010000001.1 GCA_030652245.1 Rhodocyclaceae bacterium
GCCGATCCTTTATGGCGGCCAGTTCGCCTTCGTCCAGCGCATACAGCCGTTTTGCCGGCCGTTTCTTGCCCTGCGCCGGCACGTCGACGCGATAGAGCGGCGGCTGGGCGATGAACACGTGGCCGCGCGCGATCAGCGCCGGGAAGTGGCGGTAGAAGAGGGTGAGCAGCAGCGTCTGGATGTGCGCGCCATCGACGTCGGCGTCCGCCATGATGACGACCTTGCCATAGCGCAGGTTGGCGAGGTCGGCGTGGTCGGTGGCGTGGTGCGGGTCTATTCCCAATGCGACGGCGATGTCGTGAATTTCGTTGTTGGCGAACAGGCGATTGACCTCGATTTCCCATGAGTTTTGCACCTTGCCGCGCAAGGGCAGAATCGCCTGCGTTTCGCGGTTTCGCGCCATCTTGGCCGAACCGCCGGCCGAATCGCCTTCGACGAGGAACAGTTCGTTTTCCGCAATGCTGGTCGATTCGCAGTCCGACAGCTTGCCCGGCAACACCGCCACGCCCGACTGCTTTTTCTTTTCCACCTTTTGGGCATTCTTCTGGCGCGACAGCGCCTGCCGGATCGCCAGTTCGGCAATTGCACGGCCGGCTTCGACATGCTGGTTGAGCCAGATTTCTAGGGGATCGCGCACCATGCCGGCGACCAGTTTCACCGCCTCGCGCGAATTGAGCTTCTCCTTGACCTGACCCTGGAACTGCGGATCGAGAATACGCGCCGAGAGCACATAGCCCATGCGGGCACAGGCATCCTCCTGCTGCAGCTTGACGCCCCTGGGCAGCAGCGCATGGTGTTCGATGAAGGTTTTCAGCGCCTCGAAGACCCCGGCGCGCAAGCCCGCTTCGTGGGTGCCGCCAGCGACGGTCGGGATCAGGTTGACATAGGACTCATGGGGAATGTTCGACGCGGTATCCGCCCACCAGCCCAGCGCCCAGGCCGCGCCTTCGCCCTCGGCAAAACTTTCGTGTTCGCCACCGGCGTAATTCTCGGTGGCGAACAGTGGCGCGACCGCGGGTTCCGCGTCGGCGATTTCATTCAGGTAGCCGGCCAGACCTTCTGGGTAGCGCCAGGTTTTCGACAAGATGCTGCCGTCCGCCTGTTCGACATCGAGCGTCACCTTGACGCCTGGCAGCAGCACGGCCTTCGAGCGCAGCAGGTGTTCGAGTTCCGCCAGGGGTACCTTGGGCGTATAAAAATATTTTGGATCGGGAACAACCCGGACGCTTGTTCCGGTCTGGCGGCCGCAAGTCCCCCGGGTTTCCAGCGCCGACACCTTTTCCCCGCCTTCTGAAAAAGTGACCGCGTGGATCTTGCCTTCGCGCCGCACCTCCACTTCGACGCTGAGGGACAGCGCATTGGTCACCGCGACGCCGACGCCGTGCAGGCCGCCGGAAAACGCATAGGCGGCATTGCCGAGTTGTTTGTCGAACTTGCCGCCGGCGTGCAGGCGCATGAAGGCGAGCACGACGACGGGAATCTTTTCTTCCGGGTGCAGGCCGACAGGGATGCCGCGCCCGTCGTCCGCCACCGTGATGGCGCCGCCCTTCTCCACCTTCACATGAAGATGCCGGGCAAAGCCGGCGAGCGCCTCGTCGGCGGCGTTGTCGATGACTTCCTGGATGATGTGGGCGGGAGAGTCGGTGCGGGTGTACATTCCGGGCCGCTCGCGCACGGGCTCCAGTCCCTTCAATACGCGGAAGGATGATTCGTCGTAGGTCTGTTTCATGCGGGCTAGGTTGCTCTGCGGAGCCGATAGTTCAAGAGGGAAAATAAAGGGAGAAACCGCCTTTGTTTGCCGCGCGGCAACGGCCTTCCCCGGGCAGAGATTATAAAAATTCCGTGGATGGCCTTTACGACAGTGGGCGTTTCGGCTATAGTGCGCGCCTCGATTTGCGCCCGTAGCTCATCTGGATAGAGTACTTGGCTACGAACCAAGGGGTAGGGAGTTCGAATCTCTCCGGGCGCGCCAAAATATCAAGGGGCTGATTTCTCAGGGAATCGGCCCCTTTTGCTTTGTTACCGGGTCATTTTTCTGCACGCAGGGTGTGAAAACATGAAAAAGCGCACGCTCGCCATACTGCTTCTTGGTTTGTTCCAAACGCTGTCCGTTTCTGCGCGCACCCACCCGGAGGTGGAGCAGTTGCTGGCATTGAGCCTGGAAGAGGTGCTGGCGACCAAAGTCAGCATCTCCACCCAGGCGCAACAAACGCTTTCCAGGGCGCCGTCCGTGGTCTCGGTCATCACGGCGGAAGACATCAAGGCCACCGGCGCGACCAATCTCGCGGAGATGTTGCAAAGCGTGCCCGGCATCTACGTCAGGGCCAACCTGTTCGGCTTCAGGCCGCAACTGACCTTTCGCGGCGCCGCCTCGCAAAACACGCTGCTGCTGGTGGATGGCGCGCCCGTGAAAGACCTGGTGTGGAACACCGGCATTTTCTCGAAGCCGCTGTCGGCGAGCCTGATCGATCGGGTCGAGATCATCCGCGGCCCCGGTTCCGCCTGGTTCGGCGCGGACGCTTCCGCCGGCGTGATCAATGTCATCACCAAAGCCGCGGCGGGGATCAGGCAATCCGAAGCGGGCGTGCGCACCGGCAGTTTCGACACGCAGACGGCCTGGGTGCAGCACGGCGGGAACTGGAACGGTTTTGCCATCGGCTTGACGGCGGAACGGTCGCACACCGATGGCCATAGGCCATTCATTGCCGTGGATGGACAGAAGACCCCCCTCAGCGCTTCTTACGCTCCGGGATATGCCGGTTACGGTTATGACAGCGAGGACATCCGCTTCTCCATTGGCAAGGGTCACTGGCGCCTGCAAGCCGACGCCATGCGGCGCGGCAACATCGAAACCGGGATGACGGGCGCCGCGACGCTGGACCCGCTGACCCGCGGGAGCGACAGCCGTTACAACCTCGCCCTGTTTTACGGCAACGAGGCCTTCGCCAAGGACTGGGGCCTGAATGCCGAACTGCGTTATCAGCACCTCGATTACAGCTCGGGTGACGGCTTTCTGGAACGCCCGCCGGGCTATACGGACGGCACGGGCATTTATCCAAGCGGGCAGATCAATCAGATGAGATCGGCCGAACGCCGGATGAATTTCGAGGCCAGCGGCCTCTATACCGGCGTGAGAAACCACGCCATCCGCCTGGGGGGAGGTTATGTCAGGCAGGATTTGTATTTTGTCGAGCACTTTGTCAATTACGGGCTGGGGCCGACCGGCGCCCCCCTGCCGGCGGGCGGCCCGCTGGTGAGTATCTCGGATTCGCGCTATGCCTTTGCGCCGGAAAAGGTTCGTGAGACACGTTACCTTTTTCTGCAGGATGCATGGACGCTCGCGGATCACTGGGAACTGACCGCCGGGGCGCGTTATGACCATTATTCCGACTTCGGCGGCACCCTGAATCCACGGTTGGCGCTGGTCTGGCAGAGCACGGAGCGGCTCACGACGAAGTTGATGTACGGCCAGGCGTTCCGGGCCCCCTCCTATCTGGAACTGTATGCCCTGACCGCCGCCACCAAAGGCAACTCCAGCCTCATGCCGGAGCGTTCGCAGACCTGGGACCTGTCATTTTCTTATCTGGCCTCACGGGATTTGAAGTTGGGCTTCAATCTCTACCAATTCGCCCAGTCCGACCTCATTGCTCAAGATGCGTCGGGTCAATATCAGAACATGGGCAACAACACGTCTCACGGCGTCGAGCTGGAGGCCATCTGGCAGGCAATGAAGACCGTGAGAATTTCCGGCAACCTGACCCATCGCGAAGACAGCACGCCATACAACGCCGTGCCAAAACAAACTGCCTACCTGCGCACGGACTGGGCGTTCATGCCCCAATGGAACTGGAACCTCCAGGCCAGTTGGATCGGCCGGCACGCATTGGAGCCCGGCGACCCCCGCGCCCTGATGGGCGCCTACACCCTGATTGACACCACGGTGCGCCATGCCCCGCGCCGCGACTGGGAATTGGCCGCTTCCATCCGCAATCTGTTTGACGTGGATGCCCGGGAGCAAAGCAGCCGGTCCCTCCCTGGTAACTTGCCGCTGCCGAGGCGCAGTTTTTATGCGGAAGCGCGCTACAAGTTTTAAGCACTTGTGGCGCCGCGCCTGTCTCCGGCTGTTCGGGCTGGCGGCGGCGGGGCTGGTGGCGGCTACGCCGGCATTTGCGGCCGATGCCGCATCGGAACAGTCGATGCGCGCGGTCCTGGTATACAACTTCATCAAATTCACCGAATGGCCGACGGCGGCCGGCGATCCCCAACTGCGGGTCTGTATCGCCAGCGGCGATCCCGCGCAAATCGCCGCGCTCGAAGCCCTCGACGAACGCCGGGTGCGTGGCAAACCTCTGGAAGCGGTGCGCTTCCGCCGCCAGGCCGACTGCGACGTGATCTATGTCGATTCGCGCCAGCGCTGGAAAGAGATTGCCGCTCAGCCAGCGGCCGGACACATCCTGACCGTCGGCGGCTACGTGGGTTTTGTCGCGGATGGCGGCATGATTGAAATCGCCTTGCAGGAATCCGGCGCGCGCTTCGACATCAATCTGCAGGAAGCGAAACGCGCCGGTCTGCGTTTCTATCCGCAACTGTTGCGGCTGGCGCGCCGCATCGTCGAGTAGCCCGGCATGCTGAAATTGCGCGCCGTTTATTTCGACCGCGGCTCCATCCGCTTCCAGTTATTCAGACTGGTCGCGGCAGTCGCCGCCACCGTGATGCTGATCTCCCTGGCCGGCGGGGCGCTGTTCGAATGGGGTAATCAGGAAAAGCAGCTCAGGCAATCGCTGACGACCATGGCCGAGGCTGTCGGCGTCGCCGCCAGCGCGGCCGTGGTCTTTCACGACAGCAAGGCGGCCGGCGAGGCGTTCTCCATCCTGATCGCGCGGAAGGAGGTCGAGGCGGCCGCGGTATACCCGCTTTACGGTAATCGCCTGGCCAGCTATGGCGATCAGGCCAGCCTGCCGGACACCAACGACGCGTTGCAAGAACATCTGCCCGACTTCAGTCTGTTCTCGCCTTCGACCACGCTTTTTCAGCCGATCCGGCTCGATGACGCGACCATCGGCCACATCTTCATCCGCGCCAGCCTGCGGGATTACCGCAACAGCTTCCTGTGGCAGGCCGTTCTTGCCGTCGGCGTCAATCTGCTGGGACTCTTGCTGGTGCTGGGATTTGGCCTGCGCTTTATCGAGCGCATGGAAAGCGCGTTACAGGAGCGGACAGAAGCCTTGTCCGCCGCCAACCGCGAACTGCTGGCGGCCAAGGATGCCGCCGAGGCCGCGACGGAGGCCAAATCGCGCTTTCTGGCCGCCGCCAGCCACGATCTGCGGCAACCGATTCAGGCCATCAACCTGTTCAAGGATGCTTTGAACCAGACGACCTTGAATGAGGAACAGCAACGCATCAGCGACTTTCTTTCAATGGCGGCCCATAGCCTTCTGGAACTTCTGAACGACTTGCTCGATGTCATGAAATTCGACGCGGGCGCCATCCAACCGGCACGGGAGAAGGTGGACATCGATGATTTGTTTGGCCGCATTGATGCCGACTTTTCACCGCTGGCCATGGCGAAATCGTTGCGTTTCAAGCTCCATTTTCCGTTTGGCGGGATGGCGCTCTGCACCGACGGGAAATTGCTGCAAAGCCTGCTGAGGAATCTGATTGGCAATGCCATCAAATACACCGAGCAGGGCGGCGTTCTGGTGGCCGTCCGTCGCCGGGGTAATCGGGCAGTCGTTCAGGTTTGGGATACCGGCATCGGTATCGCGCCGGAACACATGGCGACGATCTTCGAGGAGTATTTTCAGGTAGCCAATCCCGAGCGGGACAAGGCCAAGGGTCTGGGTCTCGGCCTGGCCATCGTCAAGCGTCTGGCCAGGTTGCTGGACACGGAAATTGTCTGCCGTTCCCGCCTCGGCCGGGGGAGTGTTTTCGAATTCGAATTGCCGCTGGCGGATTGACGTCGTCCCCTTTCCGCGAGGCCGCTTCGTCATAACAGATGTTTTATATAAGACATTAAAAATATTGTTTGCAGCGCGATTGCGAAAATTCTTATACTGCACTGCATCACGAACATGTACAGGGCGCAATCTTGTACGTGCGATTCCGAAAGGGCAGCACGCCGCCTTTTCGCCAAGTTGGCCGGGACACCCCCTGGTCGCGCCGTGGTGGTTGGTCGATGCACATGCCCGTAAGGCGTGTGTCTTGGTTGCCCGACGAAAGCTCGCTCTGCGTTTTTTCGAAGTTCCGGCCCAGGTGACAGGGTTGGTACGCGGGCGGTGTTGGTGATTATGGTGCGCTGCGGTAGCGCGCCGAGCTTGGGGGTGTTTATCTTTCATGGAAACGATGTCGAGTCTGGCGGTAGCGAGCGGCTTCATGGCCGTGCTCGGCATTGTCCTCGCGGGGATCCTGGCGTTGGCCAGCCGTAAGCTCTTCGTCTATGAGGATCCGCGCATCGAGCAGGTCGAGGACCTGCTGCCCAAGTCGAATTGTGGCGCCTGCGGCATGCCGGGTTGCCGGGGTTTTGCAGAAAAGGTGGTGACCGGCGAGGTTGTGCCGGCGCAGTGCACTGTCAGCTCATTGCAGCAGCGCAAGGACATTGCCGACCTGCTCGGCGTGGCGGCAGGCAATATCGAGAAAAAAGTCGCGCGGCTGGCCTGCGCTGGCGGCAAGCATGTCGCCTATACCCGCGCCCGCTACGCCGGACTCAAGACCTGCCGCGCGGCGGCAGTGGTGGGTGGCGGCGGCAAGGAATGCGCCTGGGGTTGCCTGGGCCTGGGCGATTGCGAAGTCGTCTGCACTTTCGACGCGCTGCATCTGGATGCCCATGGTTTGCCGGTCGTGGATGCCGATAAATGCTCGGCCTGCAACGATTGTGTCGAGGTTTGTCCCAAGGGCCTGTTTTCGCTGGAGCCGATCAGCCGCCGCCTCTGGGTGGCCTGCAAGAACCGCGCTGACGGCGACACGGCAGAGGCGTCCTGCGCAGTGGCCTGCACGGCCTGCGGCAAATGCGTGGCCGACGCGCCCCCTGGCTTGATGCATCTCGATGGTGAATTGGCGGTCGTCCGCTACGAACTGAATGTCTGGGCCACCCAGGGCCCCACCGAACGTTGCCCCACCGGCGCCATTGTCTGGTTCGAAACGCCCAACCAGGCAGTCAAGGGCGCTGTCGCCAAAAAAATCTTGCGGCAGGACGCTTTGCCGCAACTGCACTGATTTCTCAAGGAGCTTGTCATGTTGAAAAAACTCTTCCAGTCCGCCCAGGCCGAAACCAGTGCAGCGGGAAGCGCCGCCCCGAAATATCCCGGCATACGCGATGCCGTCGATGGCAACACCGCCGTCATCCATGTCGAGCGTGAGTCTTCGGATGCCGCCGGCGCTTACCCGATCACGCCTTCGACGCAGATGGGCGAGTACTGGGCCGAGGCGGTGGCGGCGGGGCATCTCAACATCTCCGACAAGCCGCTGATCTTCATCGAGCCCGAGTCCGAGCACGCGGCGGCGGGCGTTACCGCCGGCATGTCGATGACGGGGCTGCGGGCAACCAACTTCTCCTCCGCGCAGGGTGTCGCCTTCATGCACGAGTCGCTGTATGCGGCCGTCGGCAAGCGCCTGCCGTATGTGCTCAACATGGGTTGCCGCGCCATCACCAAGGCCTCGCTCAACGTCCATTGCGCTCACGACGATTACCATTGCGTCGATGACACCGGCTTCATTCAGGTGATGGCGAAAAACGCCACCGAGGCGGCCGACCTCAACCTCATTGGCCGCAAAATTGCCGAACTTTCCCTGACCCCGGCCGTCATCGGCCAGGACGGCTTTCTCACCACCCACCTGGTCGAGTCTGCGTTGTTGCCCGAGCGTGCGCTGATCGAGGAATTTCTCGGCAAGCCCGACGACATCATCGATACGCCGACGCCGGCGCAGCAGATGCTGCATGGCCCGAAGCGCCGCCGCGTGCCGGCGATCTGGGACGTCGATGTGCCGATGGTATCGGGTTCGCTGCAAAATCAGGATGCCTACATGCAGGCCGTGGCCGGTCAGCGGCCCTACTTTTTCGACCACATCGAAGCCCTTGCCGATAGCTGCATGGACGAGTACGCCGGACTCACCGGACGCCGTTATCAGCGCCTGTCGACCTACAAGATGGATGATGCCGAATACGCGATTGTCGGCATGGGCAGCATGATCGTGCAGGCCGAGGCCGTCGCCGATTATCTGCGCGAGACGCGCCAGCTCAAGGTCGGCGTGGTCAATGTCACCATGTTCCGCCCCTTCCCCGGCGACCTGCTCGGCCAGGTGCTGCGCGGCAAGAAGGGTGTGGCGGTGCTGGAGCGTACCGACCAGCCGTTGGCGGAAGACCTGCCGCTGATGCGCGAGGTGCGCGCCACCGTTACCAAGTGTCTTGAGAACGGGCTCGCGCCGGACAGCAACCGGCCCTATCCGACTTACGCGGCTTTTGCCGCGGGCGAGATGCCGCGCCTGTACTCGGGTTGCTACGGTCTCGGCTCGCGCGACCTGCAGCCGGAAGGGCTGATCGGCGCGATCGAGAACATGCTGCCCGAGGGCACGCAGCGCCGCTTCTTCTACCTGTCGGTGGACTTCGTGCGCGAT
>JAUSBB010000005.1 GCA_030652245.1 Rhodocyclaceae bacterium
ATGACACTGTTGTAACGCTGCGGGTCGCTATCCTTGCTGGCACCGAAGATGGCCGAGCCGGCAACAAAGGTGTCGACGCCGGCGCGGGCGACTTCGGCGATGTTGGCCGGGCCGACGCCGCCGTCGATTTCGATCTCCACCTTGAGGCCCCGCGCGTCGATCATCTTGCGCACTGCGCGCGCCTTGTCGAGCACGTAGGGGATGAATTTCTGGCCGCCGAAGCCGGGGTTCACCGACATCAGCAGCACCATGTCGAGCTTGTCGAGCGTGTATTCGAGAACATCCAGCGGCGTGGCCGGGTTGAAGACCAGGCCGGCCTTGCAGCCGCATTCCTTGATCAGGCCGATGGTGCGGTCGACATGCTCGGAGGACTCCGGATGGAAGGTGATGTAGGTGGCGCCGGCCTTGGCGAAGTCGGGGATGATGCGGTCGACGGGCTTGACCATCAGATGCACGTCGATCGGCGCGGTGACGCCATGCTTCCTCAGCGCTTCGCAAACCAGCGGGCCGATGGTCAGGTTGGGCACGTAATGGTTGTCCATCACGTCGAAATGCACGATGTCGGCGCCGGCTTTGAGCACGTTATCGACCTCTTCGCCCAGTTTGGCGAAGTTGGCGGACAGGATGGACGGGGCGATGCGAAATGACGTTGTGGCGGCCATGGAGAGGCTCCTCTATTGATTAAACTGGAATGCACCCGATTGTATCGGTGCCGTGTATTGGCTCGGCTAACATTTTTTGATGCCAACTATAAGCAAGGACGCCAGAATGGCTGATGCAAAAAAGTACGAAATCACGATCAACGTTCTGACTCAATATCTGCCGGAACAGTCCGATCCCGACGCCGGGCGCTATTTTTTCATCTACACCATCGCGGTGACGAACAGCGGCACCGTCGCCGCGCAGCTCATTTCACGCCACTGGATCATCACCGACGCCGCAGGCAAGGTGGACGAAGTGCGTGGTCTGGGCGTGGTCGGGCATCAACCCTTGCTGAAGCCGGGCGAATCCTTCGAATACACCAGCGGCTGCCCATTGGCGACGCCGGTGGGCACCATGCGCGGCAGCTATCAGATGGTTGCCGAAGACGGCACGCGCTTCGAGGCGCCCATTTCAGAGTTCGTGCTGGCGATGCCCAGAACCCTCCACTAATCTCTCCACTGATCTTTGCATCAACAAATCAGCCTCGGCCGGGGAGAGGGTTTTCCAAGGCAGGGGAAAGAGTCCCGGAACTTTTTTCACGTAGTCCCGGTAAGCCGCGCCGAAATGGGCTTCCAGCTTGCGTTCTTCGAGGCGCGAGCCGATCACGAAATACAACGTGATGGCCGCAGCCGAAACGAGGAACGGCGCGTTCATGTCGCGCGTCCAGATCAGCAGCAGCCCCAGCGCATACCACGGGTGGCGGACGTAGCGGTGCAGGGTCGAAATGCGCAAACCGTCGTGTTCGCCGGCATCGCGGCGGCGCGCTTGCAGCGCTCGCGTGCCGAGAAACTCGCCCATGTCGTAGCCGGTCGAGGAAAACCAGAAGCCGGCCAGCGCCGCGAGCGCCAGTCCGTTGGCGAGCCATCCCGCCAGTCCTGTCCAGCGCCACAGCCAGTCGCCGGGAATCGCCCAGGTGGCCCACAGGAGCGGCAGCAGCAGGACGAAGGCAATGACGTTGTAAGCGAGCCGGTAAGTCGGGGCGAATCGCGGCCAGCGCCGCGTCACCCAGGCCTTGACGGTCAGCGCGGCGAGCAACGAATGCAGGGCGGCGTAGGCGAACCAGCCCAGCGCCAGCCAAGCCAAATCGAGCCAGGGCAAATCCATCAGCATTCCGCCGACGAGACGTCGACAGTTTTCAGCCCGGCCTTTCGCGCAGCGATAAGCTGCCGATGGTCGGCCGACACGAAAACATCCGGCGAACACGCGAGCGCGCAAGCAACGTGCAGCGCATCCATGGCCCGCAGGGGATACGCTTCGAGCAGGTGAACCACGGAGGCCAGAACCTCCGGCGTAATCTGGCACAGATCGGCATCCGCCAGGTCTCCCACCGCCGTGGTTTTCAGCTTCTGGTAGGCGAGCTTGCCGAGCTTTTTTTCGCGGACCAGGCGGGACAGCGTGGATATCAGTTCCGGCAGGCAGATGATGCTGACGACGAGCGCATCCGCCTGTTGGCAGAGCGCCAGCACCTGGTCCGATCCCGGCTCGGCGATATAACGCTTCGCCACGGCGGAGGTATCGAGAAAAACCTTCACGCCGACTTGTCCCGGTCGAGCAGTATCTCCCGGCTCAATGCCAGGCCCTTGACCGTGAGCGGCACGGCCTGCTTTTTCCAGGAAGGCGCCCCGGAACGGACGGGGATGATTTCGGCGATCGGTTTGCCGTTGCGGAAGACGCGCACGGTATCGCCGCCTTCAACGGCATCGAAATAGTCCCTGGCGTGATTGCGCAACTCGGTGAATGTGGTGTCCAGCATGGCGCCTCCTGTACATGAATGTCCATAATCATGTACGTTGTGGAGGGCTGTGTCAATCGGTCAGCTTCGGTAATCCGCGTTGATCTTCACGTAGTCGTAGCTGAAGTCGCAGGTCCAGACGTTCGCCGTCTGGCTGCCGCGGCCGAGGTCGACGCGGATTTTGATTTCGGCGGGTTTCATCGCGGCGGCGCCGTCTTCTTCGCGGTAGCTTGTGGCGCGGCCGCCGTTTTCGGCGACCAGTGTATCGCCGAGCCAGACTTTTACCTTGGTGTCGTCGAGATCTTTGAGCCCGGGGTCGTTGTTCCAGGCGTAGCCGATGGCGGCGAGGATGCGGCCGAGGTTGGGGTCGGAGGCGAAGAAGGCGGTTTTCACCAGCGGCGAGTGGCCGATGGCATAACCGACGGCCTTGCATTCCTCGCGCGTGCGGCCGCCTGCCACGGCGATTTCGATGTATTTGGTGGCGCCTTCGCCGTCCCTGACGATGGCCTGCGCGAGCTCGCGGGCGACTTCGATCACGGCCTGCTTGAAGGCTGCCCAGCCTGGCGCGCTCGCCGACTCGAACTTCGCCGCGCCCTGGCCGGTGGCGATCAGGATGAATGAATCGTTGGTCGAGGTGTCGCCGTCGATGGTGATGCAGTTGAAGGATTCGTCGGCGGCCTCCTTGACGAGCCGTTCCAGCATCGGCTGGCTGACCGTTGCGTCGGTGGCGACGAAGCCGAGCATGGTCGCCATGTTCGGGCGGATCATGCCGGCGCCCTTGGCGATGCCGGTGATCGTTGCCGCCGTCCCGCCAGAGCCGACTTTGCGCGATGCCGCCTTGGCCACGGTATCGGTCGTCATGATGGCGTGCGCAGCGTCGTGCCAGCCGTCGCTCTGCAGCGCAGTAATGCAGGCGGGCAGGCCGGCCACAAGACGTTCGACCGGTAGCGGTTCGAGGATCACGCCGGTGGAGAAGGGCAGCACCTGGTCGGCGCGGATTTCCATGCAGCGGGCGAGGGCGGCGCAGGTATGTCGCGCGGCTTCCAGGCCGGCTGCACCGGTGCCGGCGTTGGCGACGCCGGTATTGATGACCAGCGCGCGGATACCTTCCTTTTTCAGGTTCTCCTGGCAGACGCGCACCGGCGCGGCGCAAAAGCGGTTCTGCGTGAATACCCCGGCGACGCGGCTGCCGGCGGCCAGTTCGATCACCGTCAGGTCGCGGCGATTGGCCTTGCGGATGCCGGCTTCGGTAACGCCGAGGCGGACGCCGGCGACGGCATGCAGTTGATCGGGAGCGGGGGTGGCGTAGTTGACGGGCATGTTCGTGCTCCAAAAAAACCGGGGGAGTAGCGTGTCAGAGCTTGCGCGGCTCGACCGTCGCCGCGCTGGCGATGCCCAGCGCGCGCCACAGGCCGACCAGCAGGTGGCTGGCATTGCGGATGCGCACGGCTTTGTGCGCCGCCTTGAGTTCGTCCAGCAACTGGATGAAGGTTTCGGTGCAGGCAATGTCCATGCGCCGCAGGCCGCTGGCGTCGACGCTGACCTCGCGCTGGCTGTTCGCCCGGGCCAGTAGCGCCGCGAAGCACTCACGGTTGGCGCCGCTCATCTCGCCGGATAGCCCGCAACAGTCCACCGCCACGTCCTTGGGCGGGGCGACCGGCGTTGCCGCCGACGCCGCCTTCGGCGCTTCCCATGACGGCGGCGATACCTCGAAGGTCACCGCATAGCCGACGGCGGTATCTTCGAAGTCTTCCTGGCGATTGAGGTTCTGGTAAAGCTCCAGCAGCAGCAACCAGGTCGCCTCGTCGCGGCGTTCGCCCATCACGGTCTTGGGCGCCAGGAGCGCCGCGATCCGCTCGCCGCCGACCAGCACGCAGGATTTCTTGAGCCGCTTGAAAACGCGCAAGGTTTCCAGCAGCGCGCCGCAGCCCGTGTCATCGACATCGGTCACCTTGGCCAGGTCGAGGCGCACCCCGGGGACCTTGCCGGCAACGGCGTGCAGCTTGGCCAATGGTTGGACTGCATTGGCGCCCAGTTCGCCCGAGAGCGTCACGGTGGCGAAGCCGTCCTTGCCCACCGTCGTCGCGGCATCGGTCGGGGGCGCCCAGGTCGGCGGCGATTTTTCGAACTTGTTGGCAAAGCCGATGGCGAGCGACTCGAATGCCTGCCGCCGGCCGAGGACGACGTACAACTCGAACAGCATGCCCCAGGCCAGCTCGGTGGCGGCGCCAAAGTCTTCCTGATGCAACGCGCCTTCGAGCATGGCGCAGGCCTGAGCCGCATCGCCGCCGGCAAACAGCCGGGCCACCGCCTCGATGCGCGGCGGCACCGTGCTCCGGGACGGCTTGGCTTCCACCTTCGCGGGGATGGCCCCCGGTTGGGTGAAATCAAGATCCATCAAGTCGTCGTCGGCTACGGGCATAAAACGGTGTTTTACTAGACCGAAAAGCGTTCCATCTGGCTACGCATGCCGGTAGCCAGGCTGCGTAGCTCATGGGCGGACTCGCTGGACTGGCGGGCGCTGGCGCTGTTTTCTTCCGAAGCCTGGGCGACGCGCTCGACCTGCTGGGCGATCGAAGTGCTGGCCACGCCCTGCTCGGTGATGGCCGCTGAAATGTCGTTCATGACGTCGGTGACTTCGCGGGTGGCCGAACGGATCGAGGTGATCGCCTCGCCCGCCTGCCCGGCCAGGCTGGTGCCGCGGTCGACCTGGCTCACGGCCTCGTGCATGGCACTCACTGCGGTCTTTGCGCTGCCTTGAATGGCGCCGATCATGGCGCCGATCTCGCCAGTGGCCTGGGTGGTGCGCTCGGCCAGCTTGCGCACTTCGTCGGCGACCACGGCGAAGCCACGGCCGGTCTCGCCGGCGCGGGCGGCCTCGATGGCGGCGTTCAGGGCCAGCAGGTTGGTCTGATCGGCCACGTCCTTGATGGTCTGGACGATGCCGGAGATGCGATCGGACTGCTCGCCCAGGGCGGCGATGGAATCGGCCACGCCGCGCACCGAGTCGGCGATGTGCTTCATTTCGGTGACCGTGTTGTCGATGACGGCGCCGCCATCCCGCGAGAGTTCGCCGGCGCGCGTGGCGATGCCCAGCGCCAGCTTGGCACTGTCGGCGACGTGGTTGATGCTGACGGTCACCTGCTCGACGGCGGCCGCCATGGCTGAGGCGGCTTCGGCGGCGTCGGCCGAACCCTGGGCCGACTGCTGGGCCGTGTCGGCCATGGCGGCGGCGGCGGCATCGACCTGGCCGACGGCGCCGCGCAGATCGCGGACGGTGGTCTTGAGGCCGTCCTGCATGGTCTTCATCGAGGCCATCATGCTGGCCTGGTCGCCGGCGCGGACGTCGATGCTGCCGGTGAAATCGCCCTGGGCGATCGACCTGGCGACGGCGGCGGCTGCATCGGGCTCGCCACCCAGTTGGCCGACGAGCTTGCGGGTGATCAGCCATGCCGTGACGACGGCGGCGACGAGGCCGGCCAGCATCAGGATGATCATCAGCGTTTGCGCCGTGCCGGCGGCCTCGCCCGCCGACTTGCCATCCTGGGTCGCCAGTTCGGTCTGAAAGGCGATCAGCTTGTCCACGGCCTCGATATAGGGGTTATTCACGGCACGCAGCTTGGCGAGCAGGCCCAGGGCTGCGGCTCCGGCCTTGGGGCCGGTTTCCAGCTCCTTGATGATCGCGTCAATTGCTGTCAGGTAGGCTTCCCGCTTCTTGGCGACCTCGGCCAGCAGTTGCCGGCCCTTCTCGGACTTGATGCTGTCATCGAGCTTCTTGAGGTTCTCGGCGAGGATGCGCCGGCTTTCGGGAAGCCTCCCGAGTTCCTTTTTGATTTCCGCGTGGTCATCGAAGATCAGGGAATTGCGCAGCACGCGTCCCTGGAGGTTGATCTGATCGATGACATTGTTGGCCCAGATGACCTTGGGCAAACGATCCCCGGTGACTGTCTCAATTTTCGCCTTCAGGGTGGCGATGCTCAAGAAGCCGGTGACGCCGATGGCTGCCATGATCAGGAGCACAATGCCGAAGCCCAGCATCAGGCGGGTGCTTACTTTCATTTGTGTCATTTCTTCTTCTCCTTGGTTTTCTGTTCATATCGGCTGGGCGCCACGAAAAGCTGCGCGTTATGCTACTTCACTTCTTCACGGCGATGCTGGCGTCCTCGATCAGCAGCGGATAGCTGTAGCCGCTGCCAAAATCCCGATTCACCACCACCACGCCGGTAATGACGACCTTGTCGCCGACATTGGCGGTCTGCTTGCTGGTGACGACCAGATTGTTGTTGCCGGCGTCGGCCTTGCCCGTGCCGTCCTGCACATGCACGAAGTTGCGGCCCATGATGTTGTTATTGACTTTCACCACATTGCCCTGGGCGTTGATCGTCTTGCCGGAGAGGGTTGCCTTGTTCTGGTAAATGGCCGCGACGGTCTGCGCCTTGGGTTCGGCGGCCTGTGCGGTGAAGGCAGTGGCGCCCGCGGCGGCGATCAGTGCGGCGAAAACGAGGGATGTGATTTTCATGAAAAACTCCTGCAAATGTTTGAGGGTCGGTGCGGGATTATAGTGGGCCGGTCAAAGTCGGCGCTGGCGGGACGGCGGCGAAGACATGCTGCCACAGTGCGCGCACGGCTCCTGCGTGGGGCGAGACTTGGGCCGCCGCGATGCGGCTGTCCAGATTGTTCAGCCGCCGCAGGTGTTGCAGGCGGCGGTATTCGCGGTAGGCGTCGCGGACTTCATCGGCCAGTTGGGCGGGGATTAGTCCGCATTCGGCGGCGATCTTTAGCAGCGCGATGTTGCCGAGATTGCCGGTGAGGCGCGGATGGTCGCAGGCGTGGGCGAGAATCAGGTATTGCACGATGAACTCGACATCGACCAGCCCGCCAGGCGCGAGCTTGAGGTCAAACAGCTCCGCATCGCCCCGGCCAGTGAGCTTGTCACTCATCTTCTGGCGCATTGCCAGCACTTCCTCACGAAGTGCAACGCGGTCACGCCGCTGACAGAGGATTTCGCAGCGGATTGTTTCGAAGGCGGCGCCGATGGCGGGGTCGCCTGCGGTGAAGCGCGCGCGGGTGAGCGCCTGGTGTTCCCAGATCCAGGCCGATTCGAGCTGGTATTTGCGAAAGGCGGCCAGTGAGCTGACAACCAGGCCGGCATCGCCGTTCGGCCGCAAGCGCAGATCGGTTTCGAACAGAATGCCGGAGGCGGTGCGCGACGACAGCCAGGTGTTGAGGCGCGTGCTCAGTTTGGAGTAGACCTCGGCGGCTTCCGGCGCGGGGTCGTCGAAAAGGTAGACCAGGTCAAGGTCGGAGGCGTAGCCGAGTTCCTTGCCGCCGAGTTTGCCATAGCTGATGACGGCGAAGGCCGGTGTGTCACGGTGCTTTTTGAGCAGTTTGCGCCAGGCCAGCACGATGGCGCGGTCGACCAGAATGTCGGCGAGCTCGGACAGGTGATCGGAAAGTTTTTCGAGTTGCAGCAGCCCCGCGACATCCTGGGTGACGAGGCGGAACACCTGGGCGTGGTGCGCCTCGCGCAAAGCATCCATCTGCTGCTCGGTGTCGGGTTCCAGGAGGTCGGTCTGTTCGGTAAGTTGCTGGCGAAACGCCGGCCAGTCGGGCGGCATTTGCAGGAGACGCGGATCGAGCAGTTCGTCAAGCAGTATCGGGTGGTGCAACAGATAATCGGCCGCCCAGCTTGATGCGCTGGCGATCTTCGCCACCTGTTCGACGGTATGGGGATATTGCAGCAGCAGCGCCAGATACGCGGCGCGCCGGCCGATGGCCTCGAGCAGGTCGAGCATGCGCGACAGCGTGTCGTCGGGGTTCGGCGCGGTGGCCGCGGCCTTGATGATGTGCGGCACGAGTGCGTCGAAGCGGTCCTTCGTCGCTTCGCTCATCTGCTGGTAGCGGCTGCCGCCGCGAATAGCCGCGAGCCGCGCACACAGCGCCGCCGTGTCGCCAAAGCCGAGTTTTGCGAGCGCCGCGCCATGGCCGTCGGCATCCGACCAGACCGGGTCGAGCGCATGGTTCTGTTCGTTGGGGTCGGCAAAAATCGCCGCGAAGTGGCGTGCCACGGCCTGGCGGTGGTCGTCCAGTTCCATCAGCAGTGCCGCGTAATTGCCGAAGCCCATCGCCTGCGCGACGCGCGCCTGATCGGCGGGGTTTTCGGGCAGGGCGTGGGTCTGGGCGTCGTCGAGATATTGCAGGCGATGTTCGAGGCGGCGCAGGAAACGATAGGCCGACGACAGCTCGACGACCGCGTCGAGATCGAGCTGGTCGCGATCCACCAGCAATTTCAGCACTTCGAGGGTCGGCTTGATCTGCAGGGCGCGGTCGCGGCCGCCGCGAATCAACTGGAAGACCTGGGCGATGAACTCGATCTCGCGGATGCCGCCGGGGCCGAGCTTGATGTTGTTGGCCATGTCTTTCTTCACCACCTCGCGGCGGATCTGCGCGTGCAGATCACGCATCGCATTGATGGCGCCGAAGTCGAGATATTTGCGAAAGACGAAATGCTGCCGGAGGGTTTCCAGTTCCTCCTGGCGCGGGCTGTCGGTCAGCGGCCGCGCCTTGATCCAGGCATAGCGCTCCCATTCGCGGCCCTGGGTGATGAAATAGTTTTCCAGCATGTCGAAGGAGCACGCCAGCGGCCCGGAATCGCCGTTGGGCCGCAGCCGCATGTCGACACGGAAGACCTGGCCATCGCCGGTGATTTCGGCGAGCGCGTTGATCAGTCCGCGGCCGACGCGGGAGAAGAACTCAAAATTGGAAATCGATTTCTTTCCGTCGGTGTCGCCGTCTTCGGGATAGACAAAAATCAGGTCGATGTCGGAGGAGACATTCAGTTCGCGGCCGCCCAGCTTGCCCATGCCGATGACGACCAAGTGCTGGCGCTCGCCAGCCGGGTTGTGCGGCGTGCCGTAGCGCGTCACGAGGCCGGCTTCGACCACGGCCAGCGCGGCGGGGACGACGGTTTCGGCGAGCAGGGTCATGCTCTCGACCACTTCGGTCAGGTCGGCCATGCCGGCCAGGTCGCGGCTGGCGATGTGGGCCATGGCGCGCTGGCGCAGACGGCGCAACGCCGGTTTCAGGGTATTTTCGTCGAGCGGCGCGCCAGGGGAGGTTTCGTCCAGCCAGCGCTGGAGCAGCGCGGCATCCAGGGCGGGGGCATCCCCGCTCACCGCGGCGTCGATCGTCGCGACCAACTCGGGCCGGGCCTGCATCAGACGGGCCAGATAGCGTGAGTAATCCACGGGAAGGGTTTGGGGGGAGGTCGGGGCTGTCATGGATTAAAATTCGCCAGGTTGGGGCTGCACCTCGGGCTGCAACTCGGCCGTCGTGAACCCACCACATTTTAGCCCTCCCCCGCCCCTTGCCCACGCCACTTTCCTTTTCATCGCAACCCTTCCTGCGTTCCCTGCTGACCTGGGGCGGGCGTTTGTTGTTGGCGCTTTACTTCGCGGCCGCCTTGCTGATACTCACCGGGCGCTATCTCATCCTGCCCGAGATTGCCGCCTACCGTGGCGCGATTGAACAGCAACTGTCAAGCGCCATTGGCCTGCCGGTCAAGATCGGCGCGCTGACGGCGGAGTGGCCGGGATTGCGCCCGCGTCTCGCCATCAAACAGTTGCAGGTGCATGACAGCGCGGGGCGGCCGGCACTGTCCTTCGATCACGTCGATGCCGAGATTGGCTGGGCCTCGCTCTGGCACTTCGGTCTGCGCCTCGCCCGGCTCGAAATTGTCGCGCCGGCGCTCGACGTGCGCCGCACGGCCGACGGCATCATCCATGTCGCCGGCTTGCCGGTGCAGGGGGATGGCGAGAGCGACTTTGCCGACTGGCTGCTCAAGCAAGGCCGCATTGTCGTGCGCGATGCGCGCATCGTCTGGCATGACGAACAACGCGGCGCACCGCCGCTGGAATTGCAGCAACTGAATTTCGAACTGAAAAATTTCGGTCGTCACCACAGTTTCGGTCTTTCTGCAGAGCCGCCGGCCCAGCTTGCCTCCCGGCTCGATCTGCGCGGCAATCTGGTCGGCCGCGATCCGGACGACCTGGCTGCCTGGCGCGGCGAACTGTATGTCGATGTCGAGCGGACCGATCTGGCGGCCTGGGCGCCCTGGTTCGACGCGCCACTGGAGTTGACGCGCGGCCTCGGCAGTTTGCGCCTCTGGCTGAGCTTCGAAAATCTGCTGCCCACGGGCTTCACCGCCGATTTGCGGCTTGCCGACCTGGCCGTGCGCTTGCAGCCGAATCTGCCCGTATTGAGCCTGCAACACCTCGAAGGCCGCCTGGCCGGTCGGCGCACCAGCGCGGGGCTGGCCGGGGAAATCAAGCGCCTGACGCTGGCCACGACGGATGGCATTGTGTTGTCGCCTACCGATGCCAGCCTGAAGCTCAACTCCGGGCCTCAAGCAGATCAAGGGGGCGGCGAGTTCCGCGCCAATGGCCTTGACCTGGCCGCATTGACCGCCCTGGCGCGCTATCTGCCCCTGCCCGATGAGGTGCATGCCCGCCTGCAAACCCATGTGCTGCGCGGGCAGGTGTCCGATCTGTTGCTGAGCTGGCGCGGTGCGCCCAAGTCGTCCACATCGCCCGCGCGCTGGCAGGTGAAAGGCCGCTTCGCCGACCTCGGCCTGGCGGCGCATAAGGAACTGCCGGGCTTTACCGGCTTGTCGGGGCGCCTGGACGGCGACGAGCGCGCTGGCCAGATCCAACTCGATAGCAAAGACGCGCGGATCGAACTGCCGAAGGTGTTCGCCGAACCGTCGCTGACGCTGACCCACCTGGCCGCCGAGATTGGCTGGAGTGTGCCAACCGGGCAGCCGTCGGCGCAGCCTGGGCAACTCGACCTGACGATCGCGCGCCTGGCGTTTGCCAACCCCGATGCCAGCGGCGAAGTGACCGGCCGCTACCGCCACACCGGTCAGGGGCCGGGGGAAATCGATCTTTCGGCCAAGCTGACGCGCGGGGACGGCATGGCCGTCTGGCGCTACATGCCGCTGGCAGTGGGCAGCGCCACCCGCGAATGGTTGCGCACCGGCATTGTCGGCGGCCGGTCCAGCAACGCCACGCTGCGGCTCAAGGGGCCGCTGGCGGAGTTTCCCTTCCGTGATGGCAAGCAGGGCATCTTTCAGGTCAAGGGCGCGTTTCAAGGCGCCGAGCTGGATTACGCCAACGGCTGGCCGAAGATCACCGGCATCGACGGCGAACTGCTGTTCGAGGGGGCGCGCATGCTGATTCGCGGCCAGCGCGCGACCCTGGCCGGCGTCAGGCTGTCGAATGTGACCGCCGAAATTCCCGATCTCGAACACCATGAGGAAATCCTCACGGTGAATGGCCGGGCCAGCGGCGCGACGCAGCAGTTTCTCGACTTCATCGAGGCCAGCCCGGTGGGTGGGCGCATCGATCATTTCACGCAAACGATGACCGCGAGCGGCCGTGGCGAACTCGATCTCAAGCTGGTGTTCCCGTTGCGCCACATGACCGACACCCAGGTGCAGGGGCGCTACCGCTTCGCCGACAATCAGTTGCGCGTGCTGCCCGAGTTGCCGCTCTTTACGGCCGCACAGGGCGAACTTTCCTTCACCGGCGATCGTCTGCAAGCCAAAAATCTGCGGGCGCGGCTGCTCGGCGCGCCGGTGACACTGGATGTGTCTTCGGCGCCGGGCGGCGTCGTCCGCGTCACCGCGGCCGGCATCTTGTCGGCGCAGGCGCTCAGGCAGGAATACGGGCAGGAAAATGGGCAGAAATACGGTGGCGGGCGGGCGCTCGAACATCTTTCCGGCGAAGCGGCCTGGCGCGCTACCGTGGCGGTGAAGAAGCCGGGCGCCGAAATCCGCATTGAATCGAATCTCGTCGGACTGGCTTCGAGCCTGCCGGAACCCTTCAACAAATCCGCCCGCGACAGCCTGAACCTGCGCGTCGACGGTCGCATCGAACCCAATCGCGACGACTGGACGGCGCGCCTGGGCCAGAGTGCGTCACTGCGCTTGCAACAGGCGGAGAGCAAGGAGGCCTGGCGCGGCCGGATTGCGCTGGGCGAGGCGGCGGCAGAGCAGACGCCAGCCCTGCCGGCACGCGGCGTGACGCTGGCCATCAGCCAGCCCCGTCTTGACCTGGACGCCTGGCGGCGGCTGCGGGACAAGCCGGTCGCTGGCGAGGCCAAGCCAGTCGCGCCGGCCCTGAGCCTTTCCGCGCTGGAGTTGCAAAGCGTCGAACTGCTTGCCTTCGGTCGCACGCTTCATGATGTTCGGTTAAGCGGGGTGCGCGCCGCGGAGCGCTGGCGCTTCACCATCGCGAGCCGCGAGACGCAGGGACAACTGCAGTGGGATGCCACAGGCGCCGGGCGCATCACGGGGCGCTTCGCGCATTTGACGCTGCCGGCGTCCGAGCAAATGCAGCCCGCCGCAGCCGGGGCCGCGGCCGAGGTCGAGGATGCGGGTCAGGAGATGCCGGCGATCGACTTGCAGATCGACAATTTCAAATTGCGCGACATGAGTCTGGGCGAGTTGAAGGTGGCCGCCGAAAATCGCGCGGGTGTCTGGCGCGCGCGGATGGACGTCAAAAATGACGCCGCCCACCTGACGGGCGAAGGGCGCTGGCGACCGGGTCACACCGCGCTCACTTTCAAACTCGACGCCAACAACGCGGAGAAGCTGCTCGGCCGGCTGGGTCTGCCCGACGCCATGCGGCGCGGCGCGGCGGTGATCGAGGGTGACGTGAACTGGAGCGGCACCCCTTTTGCCTTCGATCTGCCGAGTCTCGCGGGCAATCTCAAGGTCGAGGCCAGCAAGGGCCAATTCAAGAAACTCGAACCGGGCGTCGGCCGGCTGCTGGGCGTGCTCTCCCTGCAATCCCTGCCGCGCCGCATCACGCTCGACTTCCGCGACATTTTCAGCGAGGGCTTCGCCTTCGACAGCATTACCGGCACGGCGCAGATCCAGCGTGGCCTGATGAAAACAGAAGAACTGAATATTCGCGGCCCGGCGGCGCGGGTGCTGCTTGCGGGACAGGTCAATCTGATTGATGAGACGCAGGACCTCAAGGTGCGGGTGCAACCCGCCGTCGGTGAAAGCATTGCCGTCGGCGCGATGATCGTGAACCCCGTGGCGGGCGCGGTCGCCTGGGCCGCTCAGAAAGTGCTGGGCGACCCGCTCGATCAGGCCTTCGCTTTTGAATACGCCGTCAGCGGTCCCTGGAGCGACCCGAAAGTGGAAAAACTCATTCGTCTACCGCCCGCGGAGAATCGTCAGCCATGACAAACGCATTGCGATTGGCCGCGCTGCAGATGATCTCCGGCCCGGAACTGGCGCCCAATCTTGTCACCGCCGCGCGCCTGATTGCCCAGGCGGCGGGGCAGGGCGCGCAGTTGGTGGCGCTGCCCGAGTATTTCCCCATCATCGAAGCCAGTGCCGCCACGCGCCTGGCGGTGAAGGAGACCGAGGGCCACGGCCCGATTCAGGACTTGCTGGCCGAACTGGCGGCGCGCCACGGCCTGTGGATCGTCGGCGGTTCCCTGCCGCTCCTGGCGGACGATCCGCAGAAATTCAGGAACAGCAGCCTCGTGTTCGATCCGTCCGGTCGCCTGGTGGCGCGCTACGACAAGATTCATCTGTTTGGTTTTCGCAAGGGCGCGGAGTCCTACGACGAGGCGGCGATCATCGAGGCCGGCGCGCCGCGCCCGGTGGCTTTTGATGCACCCTGCGGCCGCGTCGGGCTGGGCATCTGCTACGACCTGCGTTTTCCCGAGCTGTTTCGCGCGCTCGGCGAGCTCGACCTGATCGTGCTGCCCGCCGCCTTCACCGACACCACCGGCCGCGCCCACTGGGAGGTGCTGTTGCGCGCCCGCGCCATCGAAAACCAGTGCTATGTACTGGCGGCGGCGCAAGGC
>JAUSBB010000011.1 GCA_030652245.1 Rhodocyclaceae bacterium
TAACAAGTGTTCCCGAGGCGGGAGCCACCTGGCAGGCATGTTATAAAAAAGGAGATCTTCGATGCCGAAGATGAAGACCAAGAGCGGGGCCGCCAAGCGCTTTAAAGTGCGCGGGTCGGGCAGCATCAAGCGCGCTCAGGCGTTCAAGCGCCACATCCTCACCAAGAAAACCACCAAGGTGAAGCGTCACCTGCGTGGCGTGCTGACGGTGCATGAGTCGGACGTCAAGTCCGTGCGTGCCATGTTGCCCAACGGTTAAGGAGAGCACAACATGTCACGAGTCAAACGCGGTGTAACGGCGCGCGCGCGCCATAAGAAAGTTCTCGATCAAGCCAAGGGGTATCGCGGTCGGCGTTCCTCGGTCTATCGCGTCGCCAAAGAAGCGGTGATGAAGGCGGGGCAGTACCAGTACCGCGACCGTCGGCAGAGAAAGCGTCAGTTTCGCGCTCTGTGGATTGCCCGGATCAACGCGGCCGCCCGCGAACTGGGCATGAAGTACAGCACCCTGATGAATGGCCTCAAGAAGGCCGCGATCGAAGTGGATCGCAAGGTGCTGGCCGATCTGGCCGTGTTCGACAAGCCGGCTTTCGCCGCGATTGCGAACCAGGCCAAGGCGCAACTGCCGGCCTGACTTTCAGGCTGAGTTTCGTACTGAAACGACAGAATGGCCGCTCAGGTAACAGTGGGCGGCCTTTCTGGTTTTTGGTAGCAAGATTTCTGGCGTCCCATTTTCCGCAGCCATGCCGCTTCATGAATAATCTGGAAAAACTGATCGCCCAGGCGACGGCCGACTTCTCGGCCGCCAACGAAATTCCGCGGCTCGAAGAGGTCAAGGCAGCGTATCTGGGCAAGGAGGGTTCGCTCACCGCCCTGCTCAAGGGCCTGGGCAAACTGCCGCCGGAAGAGCGCAAAGCGGCGGGCGCAAATATTAATAGCGCCAAGGCGCAGGTCGAGTCTCTGCTTACCGAACGGCGCGAAGCGCTGCGGAACGCCCAGCTCGAAGCCCAGTTGCAAGCCTCCGCGCTGGATGTGACCCTGCCGGGGCGCGGCCCGAGCCGCGGCAGCCTGCATCCGGTGATGCGCACGCTCGACCGTATCGAACAGCTATTCCGCTCGATCGGTTTCGCCGTGGCCGATGGCCCGGAGATCGAAACCGACTGGCATAATTTCACCGCGCTCAACACACCCGGGAATCACCCGGCGCGGTCGATGCACGACACGTTCTATCTGCTCGATGCCGCTGGCCAGGTGCGCGAGGATGTCCTGTTGCGCACCCACACCAGTCCGGTGCAGATTCGCACCATGCTGGCGCACGCCGAACAATACCGGCATCTCGACAGCATGCCCGAGATTCGCGTGATCTGCCCCGGACGGGTTTATCGCGTCGATTCCGATGCCACGCACTCGCCGATGTTTCACCAGGTCGAAGGGCTATGGGTCGGCGAGAACGTCAGCTTCGCCGATCTGAAAGGCGTGGTTGCCGATTTTCTGCGCCGCTTTTTTGAGAGCGACGACCTCAAGGTGCGCTTCCGCCCCTCGTTCTTCCCCTTCACCGAACCGTCGGCCGAGATCGACGTCGCCTTCATGCACGGCCCGATGGAGGGCCGCTGGCTGGAGATCGCCGGCTGCGGCATGGTGCATCCCAACGTGCTGCGCTGCGGCGGCATCGACCCGGAAAAATACACCGGCTTCGCCTTCGGCTTTGGCCCGGATCGTCTGACCATGCTGCGTTACGGCATCAACGACCTGCGCCTGTTTTTCGACGGCGACCTGCGTTTTCTCAGTCAATTTCAATAACCATGCAATTTCCCGAATCCTGGCTGCGCGCCCTTGTCAACCCGCCGCTGTCGACCGAAGAACTCTGCCATCTGCTGACGATGGCGGGGCTGGAGGTCGAGGAGTGCCGTCCCGCCAGCGCCGACTTTTCAGATGTCGTCGTGGCGCGCGTGCTGTCCGTCGAGAAGCATCCCGATGCCGACAAGCTGAAGCTGTGCTCGGTGGATACTGGTGAGCATGGCATTCTGCAAATCGTCTGCGGCGCGCCGAATGCGGCGGCCGGCATGGTCGTGCCCTGCGCACTGGTCGGTGCCAAGCTGCCGGGCATCGAGATCAAGCAGGCCAAGGTGCGCGGTATCGAGAGCCGCGGCATGCTCTGTTCGGCGCGCGAATTGGGGCTGTCGGAAGATCATGGCGGCCTCCTGGCGTTGCCGGCCGATGCGCCCATCGGCCAGAACATTCGCGGCTACCTCAAACTTGATGACAATCTCATCACGCTCAAGCTGACGCCGAATCGCGCCGATTGCCTGTCGCTGACCGGCATCGCGCGCGAAGTGGCCGCGCTGACCGGCGCGCCATTGCTGTTGCCAACCATTGATCCGGTCACGCCCGTCCTCGCCGATGTCCGTGGCATCATTCTCGACGCGCCCGCCGCCTGCCCGCGTTACTGCGGCCGCATCGTGCGCGGCGTCAATGCCCGCGCCGCCACGCCTGACTGGATGAAGCAGCGCATCGAGCGCTGCGGCGTGCGGGCCATCTCCGCCCTCGTCGATGTCACCAACTATGTGATGCTCGAACTCGGCCAACCGCTGCATGCCTTCGATGATGCCCAACTGCAGGGCAGCATCCATGTGCGCTATCCCACAGTGGGCGAACAGATGCTGTTGCTCAACGAGCAGACCGTCACCCCGACCGCCGATACCGCATTGATTGCCGATGAAGCCAAGAGCCTGGCGCTGGCCGGCATCATGGGCGGCGAACACTCAGGCATCAACGCCGCCACGACCGAACTGTTTCTCGAAAGTGCTTTCTTCGCGCCCGACGCCATCGCCGGCAAGGCGCGTGCGCTCGGCTTTTCGTCCGACGCTTCCTACCGCTACGAACGTGGCGTGGACTTCGAACTGCAGCGCACCGCCATCGAGCGGGCGACGCAACTGATCATCGACATCTGCGGCGGCACGCCCGGGCCGGTGGTTGAAGCGCTCGCGGCCGATCAATTGCCGACGCGCGCCCCGGTGCATCTGCGCATGGCGCGTGCCACCAAGGTCCTCGGCATTGATCTGGGTTTTGCGCAGATCGAAAAACTGATCGCCGGTCTTGGTTTTGCCTACACCCGCACGGCCGATGAACTGATCGTCACGCCGCCCGCCTATCGCTTCGACATCGCCATCGAAGAAGATCTGATCGAGGAAATTGCGCGCCTGCACGGTTACGACAACATTCCCGCGCCGCCGCCCACGGCGCGTCTCGAAATGTTGCCGCTGCCCGAGGCGCGGCGCGGCGTGATGCAAGCCCGCCGACTGCTGGCCGAGCGCGGCTACCACGAAGTCGTCAATTACAGCTTTGTCGATGCCGACTGGGAAGCCGACTTCGCCGGCAACGCACAGCCCGTGCGGTTGGCCAACCCCATCGCCAGCCAGATGGGCGTGATGCGCAGCACCCTGATCGGCGGTCTGGTGGGCGCGCTGGCCGGCAACCTCAAGCGCCAGGCCGATCGCGTGCGACTCTTTGAAGTAGGGCGCTGTTTTTTGCCCGCTTTTCAACCTGATGCAACACGTGACAGCGGCGGCGGCCAGGATGGCACCGGCTATCACCAGCCGCTGCGGATTGCCGCCCTGGCCGCCGGCCCGGCGTGGCCCGAACAGTGGGGGGCGCCAGCACGTCCCGCCGATTTCTTCGACGTGAAGGGCGAACTCGAAGCCATCTTTGCGCCGCGCCGCCTGCGCTTTGAACGCACCAGCCATCCGGCATTGCATCCCGGCCGCGCCGCCAGTCTGTGGCTCGATGGCGAACCGATTGGCGTGGTGGGTGAAATTCACCCGCGCTGGCACCAGAAATATGAACTGGCCGCGCCTGCCGTGGTGTTCGAGATTGATCTGGCGCCGTTCCTGGCCGCGCCGTTTCCGGCCTATCAGGAGCCCTCGCGCTTCCCCGCCGTGGTGCGCGACATCGCCCTGATTTTGCCCCAGCAATGCGCGGTGGCCGCGTTGCAGGAGGCGCTGCTTGCGGCGGCGCCCACTTATGTGCGCGAAATCCGGTTGTTTGATCTCTATCAGGGCAAGGGAATTGCCCCGGACGCCAAAAGTCTTGCGTTCCGGGTGACGATGCAAGATACTCAAAAAACTTTGGCGGACCATGACGCCGACGCGGCGGTAGCCCAACTGGTACAAACGGCGACTGAACAGTTCGGCGCGCAGTTGCGAAAATGAGTTCGCGGATAAGGGAATAAACAAGGGAATAAGAATATGACAATGACCAAGGCGGAGCTGGCGGATTTGCTGTTTGAAAAAGTCGGGCTGAACAAGCGCGAAGCCAAGGACATGGTCGAGGCTTTCTTCGAGGAAGTGCGCGTGGCGCTGGAAACCGGCGATAGCGTCAAGCTCTCCGGATTCGGCAATTTTCACCTGCGCGACAAGCCGCAGCGACCGGGGCGCAACCCCAAGACCGGCGAGGAAATCCCGATCACCGCACGGCGGGTCGTCACCTTCCACGCCAGCCACAAACTCAAGGCAATGGTCGAGACCACGGCGCATGGCAACGTCCAGCCCGAATAAGGCAGAACTACCGGCAGAACTACCGCCGATACCCGCCAAGCGTTATTTCACGATTGGCGAGGTGAGCGAACTGTGTGGTGTGAAACCCCACGTGCTGCGCTATTGGGAACAGGAATTTACCCAGTTGAAACCCGTCAAGCGGCGTGGCAACCGCCGCTATTACCAGCACCACGAGGTGCTGCTGGTGCGGCGCATCCGCCAGTTGCTTTACGACGAGGGCTTCACCATCAGCGGCGCGCGCAATCGCCTGGACGAACCCGCGCCAAAAAAACCGGCAACGCCAGCCCTGGCAATTTCGACAGAGGGCGGAATATCATTGCGCATGGAGTTGCTGGGCATCATCAAGTTGCTGCATGCCTGACCCGCGCTCTGCTATAATCCGCGCCTAGTCGGGGCGTAGCGCAGCCTGGTAGCGCACTTGCATGGGGTGCAAGGGGTCGCGAGTTCGAATCCCGCCGCCCCGACCAGTAATAACACCAAGGGTTTCCAGTTACATGCTGGGAACCCTTTTTTTGTGCGCATTTCCCCTCGAATCGCCCGATAATGATCCGAGTCGTATTGCTACAGGGGCGAGAAATCATGCGCAAGCTCAAGACCGCGGCAATCCTGTTGGGGATGTTGGTATGTTGGCCGGCCATTGCCCAAGGCTACTATCTTTGCCAAGACCCCAAGACCGGGAAAAAGGTCGGGCAGGATTCTCCCTGCGCGAGCGGCAAGGAGTTGGGTAGTTATGCGCCTGTCACCACCAGGGAACAGAAGACGCGCGAAGAGTCCGCCAAACAGAGCAAGCGCGAGTTTGAACGGCTGCATCCGGGCACCTACCGGCCCGAGGAGTACCTGTCGGAAGAGGAATACGCCGCCTATCTTGTCAAGCACAAGGAGCAGGAAGCGGAGTGGAAGAAGCAGGAGGAACAACAGGCTGTGCGGGATGCCGTCCGCCGCTCGGAAAGAGCCGAGCAACGTGCCATCGAGGCGGAGCGGCTTGCCCGGGAAGCCGAAATCAAGGCGGCGGCGGCCGAAGATGCAGCGAGAAATCGGCGTTTCTATCCTCCCCTTTTTCCACCGCCGCCGCCGCGGTATCCCCGCGTGACGAATTGCGATCCGGGCGGTTGTTGGGACGATCAAGGCCAGCGCTACAACAAGGGCGGCGGGAACACCTATCTCGGCCCGTCGGGTCCCTGCACCCGAACCGGCAACACGTTGCGTTGCCCTTGATCACGCAACGACTCTCCGTTGTTGAAGTGGGTTGAAAGTCAAGCAATCTAAAAGGAGACGAATATGCATAAAGCTGCCACATTCGCGCTGAGTTTTATCCTTGTTGGCTGCGGCGTCGAGACTGCCGGTACTGCTGCAACCGTGGCGACGCTGAAGGCTGCGGAAGCCAAGCAGGGACAGGATGCCAAGGAGCGAGTCGTCAAGCAACTCGACGCGATGAACCAGCAGGCAGAGCAGCGTCTGAAGGATGCCGACAGCAAATCGGCGGGCTATTGATTGGGCGCCGCCACTTATCTTTCCGCTCTCCGTATCCATTGCCGATGAGGGACTCGTCATGAGACGCCACCCTGGAACGAGATCGCGGCACAGCCTCGCGGCTGTCCTGGCGCTGGTTGTTCTTGCCATCGGGGCCGGTTGGAGTCCGCCGCCACTGGCCGAGACGGCGCCGAATGTGGCGCCTGTCTATACGATGAGTCCGGTCGGCTGGATCAGGAAAACCGGCGACAAGACATTCATCGTCATTGACAAACGCTACCAGCCGGCGTTGCTGGGCGTCGAAAGCCTGTCGTCGCTCTGGGTGCTCTACTGGTTCGACCGCAACGACAACCCGGCGGCGCGCGCCATCCTGCAGGTGCATCCGCGCGGCGACCCGTCCCGACCCTTGCGCGGCGTGTTTGCCACCCGTTCGCCGTTCCGGCCCAACCTCATCGCCCTGAGCCATGTCAATGTGCTGGCGGTGCGCGACAACATCATCGAAATCGACGCCATCGACGCCTTCGCCGATACGCCCGTACTGGACCTCAAGCCATGACCGCCTTTCAGGAGACTCCCGGCCCGCTGTCCGATGACGAACTCGAGGAACTCGACCAGTTCCTCATGTCCGATGCGACGGGCGAGGAGGCCATGGACATTTCCATGCTCGACGGCTTCCTTACCGCCCTCGCCATCGGCCCCAACAATCTGCCGCCGAGCCAGTGGATGCCTGTCATCTGGGGCGGCGCAATGGTTTGGGATTCGCGGCAGCAAGCGGAACGCATGATGGCCTATGTCTTCCGCCACGCCAATGAAATCCTGTTTCACCTGCGCGAGGAACCGGAAACCTTCGAGCCCCTGCTGTATGAAAGAGAGCACGAAGGGAAGACTGTCCCCATCATCGACGAATGGTGCACCGGCTTCGTCAAGGGCATGGCGCTCGATGAACCCGGTTGGCGCCCCATGATGGATGCCGAGGAGGGCGACGACATGCTCTACCCCTTCCTGCTTTACGGTACCGAAGCGGGGTGGGGCGAGTTGCGGGACAACCCGCTGCTTGCTGACCGGCATGAAGAGTTCGCCGCATCGCTCGGCGCTTGCATCATGGCGATCCAGGAATGGTGGCTGCCGATCCGCAAGGCAAAGGCGACCCTCCGGCGCGAGGCGCCCAAGGTCGGCCGCAATGCACCCTGTCCTTGTGGCAGCGGCAAGAAATTCAAGCAGTGCTGCGGCGGGCAAAAAATACTGCATTGAGTCGCAATTGAAGATCTGCCGGAGTCCCCTCTTCAATGGACTGTCGGAGGCTGGGAGGCCGGCCGCAAGCCGATATTCACGAAAATCACTTCCTGGCCGAGCATGCCGATGCTCCCTGGCCGCCGGTTGTTTCCCGTGTCGCTGTATTCGAAGGAATAGACCCGCCGCAGGACCAGTTGGCCATCCTCATCGCGAGCGGATTTTAGGCTTGCAATGGATACCGTTGCGTCGAGGAGTTGAAGCGCATTGGTTGAACAGGCGGCCTGGGCTGCCTGGACCGCGATGTCGCGCGCCTTGATGCTATCGAACCACAGCCAGGCGAGGGCAGACAGAATAAGCAGGCTGATGATTTCGAAGATTGGCATGGTTGCTATGAAGAAAAATGGCGTGTCGGCGGCGGTTATGTTTTCTGCTGGTCAGGGAGCAATCTGCAATTGCCCGGGGTCGAGCAGCAGATAGCGGGCAAAGCGCTGGTCTTTGCGGCTGCCGTCATCGCTGACGATGACGATGCGCTGCCGACCGTCAATGATGGCCGGGCTGACCCCTTCGGCATGTTCGAAACCCGGCAGGCCGGGCACGCTGACGCGACGCGGCCGATCACCGGGTTGGCCGCTCCAGAACCAGAGCTGGAACTGCACTGGTTCCCTGGCGACGGGGCCGCTGACCACCAGATAACCCATGAGCGCAGGAATGAAGGACAGGCTGCGAATGCCGTGGCCGCCCAGGTCGAGCATATCCAGCCGTGACGAGATGCGAGGTGCCGCACCCGCCTCGAAGACGGCGGTCGGGTTCTCGATGCTCGCGATGAGGGCGCGGCGATCAATCAATGGGCTACGAAAGCCGATCAGCAGGCGTTGTCGGTCAGGTGTCATCTCCAGTGCCTCGATGTTGAACCCGCCACCTGCCTTGACGTCGAGGATGTTTGCCGCTGCGGCCAGCGCTGGATGTGCTGCGGTCAATGCGGTCTTCAGTTCCGTTACCACCACGGGCGCAACCGCACGATTTCCATCGATCCGAAACCTGACCAGTTTCTCGCGCGACTTCTTCACCGCGCCTGCGCTGTTGCGTGAATGCGAGGTGATGGCGTAGATGAATCCCGCCGCATCAGTGGCAATGCCTTCCAGATCGTCCAGCTTGCCGAAAGCGGAAGCGGTGTCCGGCATTGCCGTCACGAGCGGGTTACTCGACACCGTTCCATCCGCGCGGATCGTGACCAGGCTGAACGGATGCTCTTTCTCGTCCTCGACGACAAGGAAGCGGCCATCCGGCAACTGCTGGATGGCGGAAGGCTCGTAAATGCCGGTCAGCGCGAGGAACATGAGGAGATTGGCGATGGTCATGCCGCAGATTGTGCCTGTCGTTTAAAGGCGCCGATGGCGAATGCGGATGCGGTTAGGTGATAATCGGCTGTCGAACTCAACCGGAAGGATACGACAATGAGCAAAATTCGCGCATGGGCGGCGCAAGCTGCCGGACAGAAGCTGGAACGCTACGATTACGACCCCGCGCCACTCGGCGCTGAAGAAGTCGACATCGCGGTCGAGCATTGTGGGTTGTGCCATTCGGACCTGTCGATGATCGACAATGACTGGAAGTTCTCCGCGTATCCGCTGGTGCCTGGGCATGAGGTCGTCGGCCGCATCGTCGCCATGGGTGCCCAGGTCAAGGGACTGAGCATCGGCCAGCGCGTCGGGGTGGGCTGGACCAGCAGCAGTTGCCTGCACTGCGCGCCCTGTGTAGGCGGCGATCAGCACCTCTGCGGTGATTCGCGGGCGACGCTTTCCGGCCGTCCCGGTGGTTTCGCCG
>JAUSBB010000028.1 GCA_030652245.1 Rhodocyclaceae bacterium
GGGCGCGCACCCTGAATTCGATATCCACGCTCGCCCACTGCTCGGTTTCGCTGGCCAGCACGGCAGCCGTCAGCGGCGCGCTGGCGAGCCACGCCCGGTCGATGTGCAGTTCATAGCCCCGGGCCGTCATGCCCACCTCGATCTCGGGAACCGGCGCATCGTCGCGCGCCCGATGCAAGAGCGCCGCCACGCGCAGGCAAAAGATCGGCAGAAAGTCGGGCAAGGCCTGGGTTAAAGCCTGCACTCGTTCCAGCTTGCCGCGATGGGCGAGCACCAGCCGGGACAGCATGGCCTGATCGCGCTTCGAGAAGCCGGGCATGTCGGCATTCGCCAGCACATAGGCGCTGTGCTTGTGGAAACCCGCGTGCGCCACCGACACGCCGATCTCATGCAGGCGCGCCGCCCACGCCAGCAGCTTGGCGGTGACCGAATCCTCCACCAGGTCCGTCGCCCGCAGTTGCCGGAACAGCTTCATCGCCATCTTGCTGACGCGCTCCGCCTGTTGCGTGTCGACCTCGTAACGCTGCATGAAGCGCTTGACCGTCGCCTCGCGCAGGTCTTCGTGGTGATAGCGGCCCAGCAGGTCGTAGAGCACGCCCAGGCGCAGCGCCCCCTCGGAAAAATTCATTTCGGCGAGGTCGAACTCCTTGAACACCGCCGACATGATCGCCACGCCCCCGACGATCACCGGCACCCGGTCGGGACGCATGCCCTGCAATCCGGCGCGTTCCGCGCCGCCCGCCTGCACCAGCCGGTTGCGCAGGCGCTCCAGACCCTTCCGGGTGATCGTGCCATCGGCATAGGCATTGAGTTCCAGGATGTCGCGGATCGCCTTGGCCGTGCCGCTTGAGCCTACCGCCGCGTCCCAGCGGGTGTCGCGATAGGCCTTGACGATGGTCTGCAATTCGCGGCTGGCGGCCAGCTCGGCCTCCTGCATGCCCCGTTTGTCGACCCGGCCTTCCGGAAAGAAGCGCAGGCTGAAACTGACGCAGCCCATGTACAGCGATTCAAGTTGCAGCGGCTTGATGTTCTGGCCGATGATGAATTCCGTCGAACCGCCGCCGATATCGACGATCAGATTGCGGATCTGCGGGTTGGGCAGGGTATGGGCGACACCCAGATAGATCAGGCGCGCCTCTTCGCGGCCGGCGATGATCTCGATGGGAAAACCCAGCGCCGCCTCGGCCTGCGCCAGAAATTGCGGAGCATTTCTGGCCACGCGCAAGGTATTGGTCGCCACTGCCCGCACCGCATCCGGTGCGAAGTCGCGCAGGCGTTCGCCGAACCGCGCCAAAGCCGCCAGCGCGCGCCGCTGCGAGGCCTCATCCAGATGTTTTTCCGGCGTCAGCCCGGCCGCCAGCCGCACCGTCTCTTTCAACCCATCGAGCGGATAAATCTGGTTGCCGACGATCCGCCCGACCTGCAGGCGAAAACTGTTGGAACCCATATCGACGGCGGCGACGTGTTCGTGGATCACGATGCGGGGCAACCCGGAATTGGCGGTGCGGGGATTCTAGCCCAGCGCTCGTAAAGTCCACCCCTCTCTCCCGACCTCTCTCCCGCAAGGGGAGAGAGGAGGCAGGCAGCTTCCCTCTCCCCTTGCGGGAGAGGGATTGAGGGAGAGGGGGCTGGCGGGACGGCACCCAAGGCGAGCCACGTCCTGGCATGGCATACTTGCAAAAAACAACTCGCAAAATAGCCCCATGACCCCACAGTTTGCGCAGCACGATTTTCCCGCCGAGCATTTCCTCAACCGCGAATTTTCCTTGCTCGCCTTCAATCGCCGGGTGCTGGCGCAGGCGGCCGATGCGCGCATGCCGCTGCTGGAACGCCTGCGTTTTCTCTGCATCGTTTCATCGAATCTCGATGAGTTCTTCGAGATCCGCGTGGCCAGCGTCAAGGAACAGATCAAGATGCGCAGCAACGCCACCGGCCCCGACCGGCGCAGCGCGCAGGAAGTGTATCGGCGCATTACCAAAGAAGCGCATGTGCTGATCGACGAGCAGTATGCGTTGCTCAACGACGTGATCCTGCCGGCGCTGGCCAAAGAAGGCATCGTCTTCCTGCGCCGCACGCATTGGACCGAAGCGCAGCAGGAATGGATCCACGATTATTTCCAGCGCGAAGTCATGCCGGTGCTCACGCCGATCGGACTCGACCCGGCCCACCCGTTTCCGCGCGTCCTCAACAAGAGTCTCAACTTCGCCGTGGAACTCGAAGGCCTGGACGCCTTCGGCCGCAACTCGGGCGCCGCGATCGTCCAGGCGCCGCGCACCCTGCCGCGCGTGATCCGGCTGCCGCGCGAACTGACGACGGTCGATCACGGGTTTGTATTTCTCTCCTCCATCTTGCACCGGCATGTCGGCGAACTGTTCAGCGGCATGGCCGTGCAAGGCTGTTACCAGTTTCGCGTCACGCGCAATTCCAACCTCTTCGTCGATGACGAGGAAGTCAAGAATCTGCGCACCGCCTTGCAGGGCGAACTGCCGCAGCGCCATTTCGGCGACGGCGTGCGCCTTGAGGTCGCCGACAACTGTTCGGCGGACATGACCGATTTCCTGCTGCAGCAGTTCGCCCTCAACCGCGACGATCTCTATCAGGTGCCGGGCATTGTCAATCTGGTACGGCTGATTTCGGTGCCGGACCAAGTGGATCGCCCCGACCTGAAGTTCCCGCCATTCCAGCCCGGCCTGCCGAAGCAGCTCGCAGGCCGTTACGAGATGTTCGACTGCATCCGGAAGGGCGACATCCTGCTGCATCATCCCTTCCAGTCGTTTGCGCCGGTCATCGCCTTTCTCAAGCAGGCCACCGAGGACCCGCAGGTGGTGGCCATCAAGATGACGATCTACCGCACCGGCACCGACTCGGTGCTGATGGAGCACCTCTTGCGCGCCGCGCAAAAGGGCAAGGAAGTCACCGTCGTCGTCGAACTCATGGCGCGCTTCGACGAAGAGGCCAACCTGTCGATCGCCGCCCGGCTCGAAGAAGCGGGCGCCCATGTCGTCTACGGCGTTTTCGGCTACAAGACCCACGCCAAGATGATGCTGGTGCTGCGCCGCGAAGAATCCGGCTACCGCCGCTATGTGCACCTGGGCACCGGCAACTACCATCCGCGCACCAGCAGTTTTTACACGGACTTCGGCCTCCTGACCTGCAACGACGAGATCGCCGCCGACGTCAATGACGTCTTCAAGCAACTCACCGGACTCGGCAAGGCCAGCGCCCTGAAGCATCTGTGGCAGTCGCCCTTCACGCTGCACGCCAACATGATGGAGGCGATTCACGCCGAAACCGCGGCGGCAAAGGCCGGCCGCAAGGCGCACATCATCGCCAAGATGAATTCACTGCTCGAACCCGAGATCATCGAAGCCCTCTACGCGGCGAGCCAGGCCGGCGTGCAGATCGACCTGATCGTACGTGGCGTCTGCTGCCTGCGTCCGGGCGTGCCGGGGCTGTCGGAAAACATCCATGTGCGCTCGGTGATCGGCCGTTTTCTCGAACACCATCGCATTTATTACTTCCATGCCGACGGCGCCGAAAAACTCTATCTGGCCAGCGCCGACTGGATGGAACGCAACTTCTTCCGCCGCATCGAAGTCTGTTTCCCGGTGCTCGATCCCAAGCTCAAGCGGCGCGTCATCAAGGAAGGCCTGCGCAATTATCTGGCCGATAACTGCCAAGCCTGGGACATGGACAGCGAAGGCCAATATCGCATCAAACCCACGCGCCGCGTGCGCGTCTGTTCCCAGGATTTGCTGCTCGTCCTATTGGCGGAGTAGCCCGCCCGCCGCAACCGCCTTACTTTTCTGGCAAGTGAGCATCACAGCTCTGGCCAATGAGACCGAATTTCCGCATTCTGCTCACGCCATGGCGGCACAGAAGATTCCCGCACTATTCGTATTGTTATAGACTGATCGTCGTCAACGGCGCCTCGGGGCGCTGTCAAACCGCGAGAAAATACGCTTGTCATCCATCCCGCCTTCCGCCTCACCTCCGCCCAGGCTTGGGTTCAGGCAGGAACGCCCTCTGGCAAGCTTCCTTGCCCTTGCGTCGCTGGTATTGCTGCTGCTCGGTTATCTGCTGTTCCTCAGCTACCGGCAGACCGAGCAATCCGTCGCAGATGCATCCCGCAACGAGGCGCACCTGCTGGCCAGCGAAATGGGCGCAACCCTGCAGCGCATCGAGAGCGGGCTCGGGCTCATCATCGACACCCTGCTCGCCAACGACCTCCCGATCCGGCGGTCACCACAAGAGAGCCAGCAGATCGATGCCACGCTTGCCGCGCTGGCGAAAAGTTTCCGCCAACTATCGCACTTCAGCGTTTACGACGCGGAAGGCGACCTGTTGTTCAGCAGCCAATCCATCAATCGCAACATCAACATTGCGGATCGCGAGCATTTCGTTCGCCTGAAGCGGAGACCGGACCGCGCACTGCATTTCTCGGAAACGCTGGTTTCCAGAACAAAGAAACATACAGTCATCGTCGTCCACCGGGCGATTCTGGACCAGAAGGGTCGATTCATCGGCATGGCCGCCGGCCTGATCGACCTGGATTACTTCATAAATCAGTTTTCCGGCTTGCAGGTCGGCAAACAAGGCATGGTCAGCATTCGCCGCAGCGACGACAGCCGACTCGTCGTGCGCTGGCCCAGCGTGCAGGCGGAAATCAATCAACCGGCGGAGAAGACACCCCCCTTCCTGCGCATTCAGTCCGGCGAACCCGCCGGGGTGATCCGTTACATCGGCAAAACCGACGGGGTCGACCGGATTTTCGCCTTTCAGCAGATCGCGGATTTTCCCTTTTATGTCCTGGTTGGCCGGGCGGTCGAGGAACAATTCCAGACCTGGCGCAACACCGCGCTCGTTTCGTCGTTGCTGACGCTGGCTGGACTGATCGGGTTCGGCTGGGTGCTTTATCGAATGAAGCGTAGCGACATGCGCCTGCGTGAAAGCGAATATCGCTTTCATGATTTCGCATCCACCAGCGCCGACTGGATGTGGGAGGTTGACGCCCAGGGGCGCTATACCTTCGCATCGGACAATATCGAAACGCTGCTCGGCTATACGCCTGCCGAGATGCTTGGCCGCACCCCGTTCGATTTCATGCGGTCAGACGAAGCCGCGCGGGTCAAGGAACTCTTCAGTGAGAAGCTCCTTGCCAAGGCGCCCTTCCGCGACCGGGAAAACCAATACCTGAGCAAGGACGGCGCCGTGAAAACGGTGCTGACCAGCGGGGTGCCCATCCTCTCTGCCACGGGCGAGCTACTCGGCTATCGCGGCACCGACAAGGACATCAGCGAGCGCATCGCCGCACGCCAGGCGGCGGAAACGACGCTCCGGCAACTCAATGCCGAGCTCGAAACGCGCGTGCGGCAAAGAACCACCGAGCTGCAGCAAGCGAAGGAGGCGGCGGAAACGGCCAACGTCGCCAAGAGCGCCTTCCTCGCCAACATGTCGCACGAGATTCGCACGCCCATGAATGCCATTCTCGGCATGGCGCATCTGCTGCGCCGCTCGGACATGACGCAGCAGCAGGTCGATCGCCTCGGCAAGATCGAAGTCGCCGGCCAGCACCTGCTCGAAATCATTAATGCCGTTCTCGACCTGTCCAAGATCGAGGCCGGCAAGTTCTCCCTCGAAGAAACCGAGATAAGCGTCGACGCCCTGATCGGCAATGTCGTCGCCATGGTGCAGGAGCGCGCGCGCGCCAAGGGCCTGCAGCTTGTCTTGGACGTCCAGACGCCGCCGCACCCACTGTTCGGCGATCAGACGCGCCTGCAGCAGGCCCTGTTGAATTACGCGAACAATGCCGTCAAATTCACCGAAACGGGCACCCTCACCCTGCGGACGCGACCGGAGAGCGAAGACGCACAGCACATGCTGATCCGCTTCGAAGTGGAAGACACCGGCATCGGCATCGCGCCGGAACCCCTGGACAAGCTGTTTTCCGCTTTCGAGCAGGCCGACAACTCGATCACCCGCAAGTATGGCGGCACCGGACTCGGCCTCGCCATCACCCGCAAGATCGCCGAGATCATGGGTGGCAGTGCCGGTGTCAGCAGTGTCCCGGGGCAAGGCAGCACGTTCTGGTTCACCGCCAATTTGAAAAAAGGCGTCGCCACACCCGCTGCCCGGGAAGCGGACGGCGCAACGTCGGCCGAATCCCGCCTCATGGCGAAGCATCGTGGCCGGCGCATCCTGCTGGTGGAAGACGAGGTGATCAACCGCGAGGTCGCCCTGACGCTGTTGGAAGATACGGGGCTCAGCGTCGATACCGCCGAGGACGGCGCCAGCGCGCTCGCCATGGCAGAGCGGCAACCCTACGACCTGATCCTGATGGATATGCAGATGCCCCGGATGGACGGCCTCGAAGCCACGCGCCGCATTCGCCTGCTGCCCGGCGCGGGCGAACTGCCGATCATCGCCATGACCGCCAACGCCTTCGCGGACGACCGGGAGCGCTGCTTCGCCGCCGGCATGAATGATTTCATTACCAAGCCGGTCGAACCGCACAGGCTGTTTTCGACCCTCCTGAAATGGCTGAAAGGCGCGCGGGCGCAAGACACTTGAAGGTTCAGGGTTGTTGCCGGCCCCGCAAAGCGGGATAATCCGCTTTTGCCGGGCTTGCCCGGTTTTTTGCGACCATGACCAGCTACCTTTTCATCATCCTCGGCGCCGTTCTCGTCAATAACGTCGTCTTTGTCCGCGTCCTCGGCCTTTGTCCCTTCATGGGCGTGTCGAAGAAGCTGGAAACCGCCGTCGGCATGGGCGCCGCCACGACGTTTGTGCTGACGCTGGCCTGCGCCAGCAGTTACCTGATCGACCACTGGCTGCTGGCTCCCTACGATCTGCTCTACCTGCGCACGCTGTCGTTCATCGTCACCATCGCCGCCATCGTCCAGTTCACCGAACTGGTGATCCAGAAGACCAGCCCGGTGCTGCATCAGGTGCTCGGCATCTATCTGCCACTCATCACCACCAACTGCGCGGTGCTCGGCATCCCGCTGCTGAATATCGGCATGGGTCACAATCTGGTCGAGTCGATGCTGTTCGGCTTCGGTTCGGCTGTCGGTTTCACGTTGGCGCTGATTCTGTTCGCCGGCATCCGCGAACGCCTCGAAGGCGCCGACGTGCCCGTGCATTTTCGCGGCACCGCGATTGCCATGATCACGGCAGGCATCATGAGCCTGGCCTTCATGGGTTTCGCCGGACTGGACAAACTAAAGTAAATGCTCAGCGCGCTTCTCGTCATGGCCCTGGGCGCCATCGTCCTCGGCGCGGCGCTCGGTTTTGCCGCCGTCAAGTTCAAGGTCGAAGGCGATCCGCTGGTCGAGAAGATCGACGCCATCCTGCCGCAGACGCAGTGCGGCCAATGCGGCTACCCCGGCTGCAAGCCCTATGCGCAAGCCATTGCCAAGGGCGAGGCCGAGATCAACTGCTGCCCGCCGGGCGGCGAGGAAGGCATCCGCAAACTCGCCGACCTGCTCGGCCGCGAATTCAAGGAACTCTCGGGCGAACACGGCATCGAGAAACCCAAGAGCGTCGCCGTCATCGACGAACAGACCTGCATCGGCTGCACGCTGTGCATCCAGGCCTGCCCGGTCGATGCGATCGTCGGCGCCGCCAAGCAGATGCACACCATCATCGCCGCCCAATGCACCGGCTGCGAACTGTGCCTGCCGCCCTGTCCCGTCGATTGCATCCTGATGGTGCCGCTGCCCGAAACCCTGGATAACTGGAAGTGGAAATATCCGGTGATCGAAATCAAGCAGGCTGCCGTCCATGTTTGAACTGTTTCGCTTCCCAGGTGGCGTCAAGCCCGCCTCGCACAAGGAGGCGTCCGCAGCCGCGCCGATTACCCAGGCGCCCTTGCCGGAATTGCTGGTGGTGCCGTTCCGCCAAAGCGCCACCGGCTCGGCCGCCATTCAAGTCGTGGCCGGCGAAAAGGTGCTTAAAGGTCAAATTATCGGCGTGGCCGAGGGCGCCTTTGGCGCCGCCGTGCATGCCCCGACCTCCGGTGTCGTGCGGGCGATCGAATCGCGCAGGCTGCCGCACCCTTCCGGCCTGGCCGCGCCCTGCGCGCTGATCGAGCCGGATGGCGATGAGCGCTGGGTCGAACGCTCCCCGCTCGATCCCTTCAACAGCGACCCGGAACTGCTGCGAGCGAAGATTCGCGATGCCGGCATCGTCGGGCTGGGCGGGGCGGCGTTCCCCAGCCATGTGAAGGCGAAAACCGCCATCGAAACGCTTGTCATCAACGGCGCCGAATGCGAGCCCTGGATCACCTGCGACGACCGGCTGATGCAGGAACGCGCGGACGAGATCGTCGCCGGCGCCTGCATCCTTGGGCGTCTGATGGGCGCGCGGCGCATCCTGTTCGGCGTCGAGGACAACAAGCCGGCGGCGGTGGCGGCACTGCGCGCGGCAGTCGGCGAAATTGCCCCCTCTCCCCAACCCCTCTCCCGCGAGGGGAGAGGGGCTTTTCATGCCGACATGCAGACCATGCAGGTGATCAGCGTGCCCACGCTGTATCCGGCGGGCGGCGAAAAACAGTTGATCCGCGTGCTCACCGGCATCGAGATTCCCTACGGCAAGCTCGGCCCGGATTTCGGCGTGCAATGCTTCAACGTCGGCACCGCCCATGCCGTCGCCCGCGCCGTGCTGCACGGCGAACCGTTGATTTCACGCATCGTCACGCTGGCCGGCAATTTCGCTCGATCTGGAAACTTTGATGTGCTGATCGGCACGCCGATCGACGCGCTGCTGGCACTGGGCGGCCCGCAGCCCGACACCGACCGCGTGGTGATGGGCGGGCCGATGATGGGCTTTACCCTGCACGACACCGCCGTGCCGGTGGTCAAGGCCAGCAACTGCCTGCTGGCGATGAGCCCGGCGCTGTTCCCGCCACCGCTGCCGGAGATGCCCTGCATCCGCTGCGGCGCCTGCACGCGCGCCTGTCCGGTGGTGCTGCAGCCGCACGAACTCTACTGGTATGCGCGGGCGAAGAATTTCGGCAAGACGCAGGAATATCACCTGTTCGACTGCATCGAATGCGGCTGCTGCGCCTATGTCTGCCCGTCGCGCATTCCGCTGGTCGACTACTACCGCTTCGCCAAATCCGAAATCCGCGCCCGCGAACGCGAAAAAGTCGCCGCCGACCTGGCCCGCGAACGCTACGAATTCCGCCAGTTCCGCGAAGAGCGCGAGAAAGCCGAAAAAGCCGTCCGCCTCGCCGCCAAGGCAGCGGAAACCAAGGCCAAGCTGGCGCGGGAGGATGCTGTAAAAGTCGGCGCTGGCGAGACGGCGTCAGCCGGGGAGCCGGGTAAAGCAAAGACGGCGTCAGCCGGTGAGCCGGGTAAAACAAAGACGGCGTCAGCCGGGGAGCCGTGTAACACGGAGACGGCACCGGTCAATGACAAACTTGCGCTCATCGCAGCCGCACAGGCACGCGCCGCGGCGAAAAAGGCTGCTGTCACACCGCAAAACACTGCTGCATTAACGCCAGACCAGCAGGTGCAGGTTGCCGAGGCCGAAGCACGGCGCGCCCTGATCGACGCCCAGAAGGACAAAGTTTGATGACCAGCTCGCCGCACATCCTGCAACCCGCCAGCGTCCAGCGCGTCATGCTCAAGGTGCTGGTTGCCCTGACGCCGGGCATTGCCGCCTACGTCTGGTTTTTCGGCGCCGCCATTCTGGTGCAACTCGCGCTCGCCTCGCTAACCGCCCTGGCGGCCGAGGCGCTGCTACTCCGGCTCCGCAACAAGCCGGTGATGCTTTTTCTCACCGACGGCAGCGCGCTCGTTACCGCCTGGCTGGTCGCGCTCACCTTCCCACCCATCGCGCCGTGGTGGCTGACGGTGTGCGGGGTGCTGACGGCCATCGTCGTCGCCAAGCATCTCTACGGCGGCCTCGGGCAGAACCCGTTCAACCCGGCGATGGTGGCGTTTTGCACCATGATCGTCGCCTTCCCGCAACTGATGTCGCAGTGGCCGCACGTCGAATTTAACGATTTCGCCACTCAATTCAACGCCATTTTCGGCGGGCTGTTCGGCCTGGAACGCCAACTCGACGCCATCGTCATGGCCACGCCGCTCGACGCCCTGCGCACCGTCCTGCGCGACCCCGAGCAACAGGCGACCATCGCCGGCATCCTGGGCGAGCATGCCACCTTCGGCAACATCGGCGGGCGCGGCTGGGAATGGGTGGCGGCGGGCTATCTGGTCGGCGGCCTGTGGCTGATCCAGCAGCGCATCATCACCTGGCACATTCCGGTCGCCTTCATCGCCACGCTGGCGATTGTCGCCACCGCTTTCAACCTCGCGAATCCAGAACATTTCGCCGGCGCCCATTTCCACCTATTTACCGGCGGCGCGATGCTCGGCGCCTTCTTCATCGCCACCGACCCGGTCTCCGGCGCCACCACCCCGCTCGGCAAGCTGATCTTCGCCGCCGGCGCGGCGCTCCTCATGCTGCTCATCCGCAACTTCGGCGCCTATCCTGATGGCATGGCTTTCGCCATCCTGCTGATGAACCTGCTGGTGCCCCTGATCGACAGGTACACCCAGCCCCGGGTGTTCGGCCACGCTGACGCCAAGCGGCGGAACAACACGCCATGAGCGCCACGCCAACTGCCCTGCGCATTTCGCTGCGCACCGCGACGATCCTCCTGCTCTTCACCATCGCGTTCACCGCGTTGATGGCGCAGATGTACCAGATCACCCAACCGATCATCGAAACCACCCTGCAGGATGCCAAGCGCCGCCTGATCGCCGAAGTGTTGCCGCCGGCCGCCTACGACAACGACCTGCTCGCCGATGCCATCGAACTGCCGCCCAGCGCGGTGCTCGGCCTGGATGTCCCGACCCGCCTCTACCGCGCCCGGCGGGGCGAGGAACCGGTCGCCCTGGTGTTCGAGTCCGCCGCGCCGGACGGCTATTCCGGCCGCATCGGGCTGATTCTCGCCGTGACCGCCGACGGCCGCCTCGCGGCGGTGCGCGTCACGCAGCACAAGGAAACACCGGGACTGGGCGATTACATCGATCCGAAAAAGGACAAGAACAAGGCCAAGCCGTGGATCACGCAATTCGACGGCCGCCACTTCGGCGAGACGCCGCGCGAGAAGTGGCGCGTCAAAAAGGACGGCGGCGCTTTCGACCAGCAGGCCGGCGCCACCATTTCCGCCCGCGCCGTCACCCGCGCCACCGGCCGCGCCCTGGCCTGGTCGCTGGAAAATGCCAATGCGCTTTACGCCCTGCCCAGCGACGCAACTTTCCAGGAAAAATCGCCATGAGCACCTACCGCGACATCACCCGAAACGGTCTGTGGAAACAGAACACCATCCTCGCGCAATTGCTCGGCCTGTGTCCGCTGCTCGCTGTCAGCACCTCGCTGGTGAATGCGGTCAGCCTGGGGCTGGCGACCATTCTCGTCATGTTCCTGTCCAATTTCACCGTCTCCGCGCTGCGCGGCTTGATCCCCTATGAGATCCGCATTCCCATTTTCGTGCTGATCATCGCGGCGCTGGTCACCGTGGTCGACCTGGCCTTCAACGCCTTTTTGCACGACTTGTACCTGGTGCTCGGCATCTTCATTCCGCTGATCGTCACCAACTGCATCGTGCTGGCGCGCGTCGAGGCCTTTGCCGCAAAAAATCCGGTCGGTCTGTCCGCCTACGACGGCGTGATGATGGGCGTCGGCTTCGTCTGGGTCATCGGCCTCTTGGGCGCCATCCGCGAACTCATCGGCCAAGGCACGCTGTTTTCCGGCATCGAGATGATCATTCCCGGCGCAAGTCACTGGCAGATTCTGCCCGCCGACTACCCCGGCTTTCTCATCATGATCCTGCCGCCCGGCGCCTTCTTCGTGCTTGGCCTGATGATCGCCGGCCGCAACTGGCTGGATCACCGCGCCAACGAACGCGCCCGCGCCCGGCTCTTGACGCACCAGCCGGCCCATGAAGCCAGCGCATGAAAGCCAATGATCGCGCCGAATTGTTCCGCCGTCTCGCGGCGCTCGACCCGGCCCCCACGACGGAACTCGAATACGCCTCGCCGTTCCAGTTGCTCGTTGCGGTCATCCTCTCGGCGCAGGCGACGGACAAGAGCGTCAATCTCGCCACGCGCGCCCTCTTCCGTGATGCGCCGACCCCTCAGGCCATCGCCGCGCTGGGCGAGACGGTGCTTGCCGACTACATCAAGACCATCGGTCTCTACAAGACCAAGGCCAAAAACGTCGTCGCCACGGCGCGCCAACTGATCGAACGGCATGGCGGCGCGGTGCCCAGAGAGCGCGCCGCGCTCGAAGCCCTGCCGGGCGTCGGTCGCAAGACAGCGAATGTCATCCTCAACAGCGTTTTCCATGAACCGGTGATCGCCGTCGACACCCACATTTTCCGGCTGGCCAATCGCCTCGGACTCGCTCCCGGCAAAGACGTCGTCGCGGTCGAGCAAAAATTGCTCAAGGCCGTACCCGCCGAATATCGGCTGCATGCCCATCACTGGCTGATCCTGCACGGCCGCTACGTCTGCAAGGCCAGGAAGCCCGAGTGCTGGCGCTGCCTCATCCGCGACCTGTGCAAATACAAGGACAAAACCGATGTTCAACCCCAGCCGTGACCAAGCGCGCCGTTTTCTGATCGAGGCCTGGCAGAAACGGCGCGCCGCGCTGCCAGCCACCCAGTTGGAAATCATCGCCGCCGATATCGTCGCGCTGCACCCGGAATATCACTCCCTGCTCGAAGCCGGCGAAGACGCGCTGGGCAAGGACTGGACGCCGGAAGACGGCGCCACCAATCCCTTCCTGCACCTGTCGCTGCATCTGGCCATCGCCGAGCAGATTTCCATCGATCAGCCGCCGGGCATCCGCGCCGCTTTTGAAAGTCGGCGCTCGCGGCACGGCGACCCGCACGCCGCGCTGCACGATATCCTCGAATGTCTCGGCGAAACGCTGTGGCGCGCCCAGCGCGACCGGCAGCCGCTGGATGGCGCTGCTTATCTCGAATGCATTAAAAGACGACCCGCCTGAAGGGCCGTCAGCTATATCTCGACGCGATTGCGTCCTGCCGATTTGGCGCGATACAGCGCCGCGTCGGCGCGGGCCAGCGCTTGCTCGGAATTGGCATCGCCGGGCTGCAGCCCGGCGATGCCAATACTCACCGTGACTCCGATGCTCTGCTGATCGAAGCTCACCCTGAGATCGGCGACGAGCTGCCGCAGCCGCTCGGCGAACATGCGCGCGTCCTTGACCGCGCAGCCCGTCAGCAACACGGCGAACTCCTCGCCGCCCATGCGGCCGAAGCAGTCCACCTTGCGCAGCGCATCCCGCACCGTGGTGGCGAAGGCAACCAATACGGCATCGCCGGCGGCATGGCCGTAAGTGTCGTTGATGCGTTTGAAGTGATCGAGATCGAGCATCAGTAACGCCGCCGGCTGGTCGAACCGTTGGACGCGCGCCAGTTCCTCGTCCGCCCTGGCGACAAACTGCCGACGGTTGGCGGCGCCGGTCAGCCCGTCAGTGGTGGCGAGTTCCCTGAGCGCGGCTTCCGTTTGCCGTAGCCGCCGGTTGCCGACGAACAGACCCGCCGACAGGAAAATGATCAAAACACCGGCGGCAAACGCCGCGATGATGGGCCAGCGGTAGCGTTGCCAGACATCGCCCGCCTCGAATTCCGCCGTTTCGTAAGGCGGCAGGCGGAGGACGCGCGCCAGGTGTTTCACCGGCTCATAGTCGGCCGGCACGGTAAAGCCGGCAATGCCGGCCGCCTGCGCCACCGGCATGTCCGGCGTGATGAACAGCAGCGCACGGGCAATACGCTTGACCGTATCTTCCGGCACATGCGGCAGGGCGACGAACGGCCACTCCGGATAGAGCCGGGTGGACACAACAAAGGGAAAGTTAGGAAAAATCTGACTGTTGATGTGCTTGACAAGACCGGGCCTCAGCTTGCCCTCAAGCATCATCTTCTCGACAACGCCGGTACGCACAAACCCGACATCGGCTCCGCCTGCCAGAAGCACATCAATCACTTGATCCTGGGTGCCAACGACCACCAATTGCGCATCGACAGGCAGGCGGATGCCCGCGCGCAGGAGTTCGTACGCCTGCGCCTGGTAGGCGCCCAGAAATTCAAAGCCCGGGATGGCGATGCGCTTGCCGGGCAGATCGGCGAATTTGTTGATGTCGTCGCGGTCGGCGCGCGAAAGTATCACGCCGCCCAGGTTGGCGGTATGCTTGTCGCCTTCTTTGCTTTCGAGCGTGGCAATGGCGCCCGTCAGGTCGTTTTTATGCCTCAAGATGATGTATTGGCTGGGATTGGTGAAAACAAAATCCAGCCGCCCGGCGGCCAGCGCCGCCTCCATTTCGGTAATCGTGAGGTACTCGATCTCGACGCGCTGACCGGGCAGCGCCCCGGAAAGATAAATCCCCAACATGCGATACAGGCTTTCCATCACCGGCTTCGGCCGGTAGGCAAAAATACCGAGCGTCAAAACCTGTTCCGCGGCAGCCAACTGCGGCAGCAGCGCGAAACAGAACAGCAGCCAGCAACGCAGCTTCACTGCGGACGCACCAGGTCCTGCAGCGGCGGCGCCACCTTCAATACCTCCTCGATGGTCGTCAGCCCGGCCGCCACCTTGCGCGCGCCAGAGATGCGCAGCGGCTGCATGCCGGACTTGATGGCGCGTTCGCGGAACTGCGCCAGATCGGTATGTGCGGAAATTAGGGCTTTAAGCTCCGTGTTCAGCGGCATGATTTCATACAGCCCGAGTCGTCCCTGATAACCGGTCATGCGGCATTCGAGGCAGCCGACCGGATGGTAAAGCTGCGCCGGCCGTTTCGACTTCCACGGCGCCACCAGCCCCTGCCAGAGTGCCGCGTCCTCGGCGCGTTGCCCGCCATCGGCGCCGGCCGACTTGCAGTGCGGGCAAAGCGTGCGCACCAGGCGCTGCGCCATCACGCCCAGCACGGTGGATTGCAGCAGATAAGGCGGCACGCCCAGATCGAGCAGGCGGGTGATCGCCGTCGGCGCGTCGTTGGTGTGCAGCGTCGACAGCACCAGATGGCCGGTCAGCGCCGCCTGGATCGCCATGTCGGCCGTCTCGGCGTCGCGAATCTCGCCGACCATGATGATGTCCGGGTCTTGGCGCATCAGGGCGCGAATGCCGGCGGCAAAATCCATGCCGAGTTCCGGCTGCACCTGCACCTGGTTGAAGGACGCCTCGACCATCTCGATCGGGTCTTCCAGCGTGCAGACATTCACTTCCGGCGTGGCGAGCTGTTTGAGGGTCGTGTAGAGCGTGGTGGTCTTGCCCGAACCGGTCGGGCCGGTGACGAGAATGATGCCATTGGGCTGGCGGGTCATGCCCTGCCAGTGCGCGGTATCTTCGGCGGAAAAACCCAGGTCGGCAAAATCGCGCACCAGCACTTCCGGGTCGAAGATGCGCATCACCAGT
>JAUSBB010000046.1 GCA_030652245.1 Rhodocyclaceae bacterium
GTTGTTCGACGCCAGCATCAGCGTGCGGCACTCCATTTGCGCTTCGAGGGAGAGCGGGACGTGCACGGCCATCTGGTCGCCGTCGAAGTCCGCGTTGAATGCGGTACACACCAGCGGGTGCAACTGGATGGCCTTGCCCTCGATCAGGGTCGGTTCGAATGCCTGGATCCCCAGGCGGTGGAGCGTGGGCGCGCGGTTAAGCATGACCGGATGCTCGCGGATCACTTCTTCGAGAATGTCCCAGACGACGACGGTTTCAGCCTCGACTTCCTTCTTGGCCGCCTTGATGGTGCTGGCGATACCCATTTTCTCCAGACGTTCGAAAATGAATGGCTTGAAAAGCTCCAGCGCCATTTTCTTCGGCAGGCCGCACTGGTGCAGCTTGAGTTGCGGACCGACCACGATGACCGAGCGGCCCGAGTAGTCAACCCGCTTACCCAACAGGTTCTGGCGGAAACGGCCACCCTTGCCTTTGATCATGTCGGCCAGCGACTTCAGGGGGCGCTTGTTGGCGCCCGTCATGGCCTTGCCGCGGCGACCGTTGTCCAGCAAAGAGTCGACCGACTCCTGCAGCATGCGCTTTTCATTGCGCACGATGATGTCCGGCGCCTTGAGCTCCAGCAGGCGCTTCAGGCGGTTGTTGCGGTTGATCACACGCCGATACAAATCATTCAGATCGGAAGTGGCGAAGCGGCCGCCATCCAGCGGCACCAGCGGACGCAGGTCGGGCGGCAGCACCGGCAGCACCTCGAGAACCATCCACTCCGGCTTGATGCCCGACTGCAGGAAACCCTCCAGCAGCTTCAATCGTTTTGCATATTTCTTGATCTTCGCTTCGGATCCCGTCGCCTCCAGATCGGCGCGCAGGGTTTCAACGGCTTGCTTGATGTCGAGAGTGCGTAGCAATTCGCGCACCCCTTCGGCGCCCATGACGGCGGTGAACTCATCGCCATATTCCTCGACCTTTGCCAGGTAGTCATCCTCAGTGAGCAACTGACCACGCGTCAGCGGCGTCATGCCGGGATCGACCACCACAAATGCCTCGAAATACAGGGCGCGTTCGATGTCGCGCAGGGTCATGTCGAGAACCATGCCGAGCCGGCTGGGGAGGCTCTTTAGAAACCAGATGTGCGCCACCGGCGAGGCCAGTTCGATGTGACCCATCCGCTCGCGGCGCACCTTGGCTTGCGTAACTTCCACGCCGCATTTTTCGCAGATCACGCCGCGATGCTTGAGACGTTTGTATTTGCCGCACAGACACTCGTAGTCTTTCACCGGCCCGAATATCTTGGCGCAGAACAAGCCATCGCGCTCGGGCTTGAAGGTGCGGTAGTTAATGGTCTCCGGCTTTTTGACTTCGCCATAAGACCAGGAACGGATTTTTTCGGGCGACGCAAGCCTGATGGTAATTGCGTCAAATTCCTCTTCCTGCGTGACTTGTCTGAACAGATCGAGCAGCGCTTTCATGGTTTAACTCCTGTCGCGGGTCGAGAATGATTAAAAACGCTCAAGATCGATGTCAATGCCGAGCGAGCGAATTTCTTTCACCAGCACATTGAACGATTCGGGCATGCCGGCATCGATCGCGTGTTCACCCTTGACGATATTTTCATAGACCTTGGTACGGCCGGTAACGTCGTCGGACTTGACGGTCAGCATTTCTTGCAGCGTGTAGGCGGCGCCATAAGCCTCCAGCGCCCAGACCTCCATCTCACCAAAGCGCTGACCACCAAACTGCGCCTTGCCGCCGAGCGGCTGTTGCGTGACGAGACTGTAGGGCCCTGTTGAGCGGGCATGCATCTTGTCATCCACGAGGTGGTGCAGTTTCAGCACATGCATGTAACCCACCGTCACCGGGCGCTCGAAAGCCTCGCCGGTGCGACCATCGTAGAGCATCGCCTGCGTTTTGGTTGTCGTCAGATTCAAACGAGTGGCGACGTCGGCCGGATAGGCAAGGTCGAGCATGGCGCGAATTTCCTCCTCCTTGGCACCATCGAAAACCGGGGTCGCGAACGGCACGCCATTTTCCAGATTGCCCGCCAACTCGATAACTTCCTCATCGGTCAGGCTGGCGATGTCGTCGCCACGTCCAGAGGTGTTGTAAATCTTGTCGAGCAGCTTGCGTAATTCGACCACCGCCGAGTGCTGACGCAGCAGTTCGCCGATTTTCTGACCGAGCCCTTTCGCCGCCCAGCCCAGATGGGCTTCAAGAATCTGGCCGATGTTCATGCGCGAAGGAACGCCCAGCGGGTTCAGCACGATATCGACCGGCGTGCCGTCCTCCATATGCGGCATGTCTTCAACGGGCACGATGCGCGACACGACACCCTTGTTACCGTGACGCCCGGCCATCTTGTCGCCGGGCTGAAGCCGCCGCTTGACCGCCAGATAAACCTTGACCATCTTCTGCACGCCAGGCGGCAGTTCGTCACCCTGGGTCAGCTTTTTCTTCTTGGCCTCGAAGGCGACGTCGAAATCCTTGCGCGTCTGGTCGATACTGTCACGCAGGCTTTCCAGTTGCTGTTGCGCCTCTTCGTCAGCCAGACTGATGTCGAACCAGTGGTAATGCTCGATCGAGCCGAGATAATCCTTCGTGATCTTGGCACCCTTGGCCAGCTTTTTGGGTCCCTTGCTAGCCAGCTTACCGGTCAGCAGTTTTTCGATCCGCGCAAACGTGTCGCGCTCGACGATCCGCATCTGGTCGGCCAAATCAAGCTTGTAGCTCTTCAACTGGTCATCGATGATCGACTGGGCGCGCACGTCGCGCTCGATGCCTTCGCGGGTAAACACCTGGACGTCAATCACGGTACCCGTCATGCCGGAGGAAACGCGTAGGCTGGTGTCTTTGACATCCGAGGCTTTTTCACCAAAGATGGCGCGCAACAATTTTTCTTCAGGCGTCAGTTGCGTCTCACCCTTGGGGGTGACTTTGCCGACCAGGACATCGCCGGCCTCGACTTCGGCGCCGATATACACAATCCCGGATTCATCCAGGCGGGAAAGTTGCGCCTCGCCCAACGTCGCGATGTCGCGGGTGATTTCTTCCGGTCCCAGCTTGGTGTCCCGGGCAACGACGGTCAGTTCTTCGATGTGGATCGATGTAAAGCGGTCTTCGGCAACCACGCGCTCGGAGATCAGAATCGAGTCCTCGAAGTTGTAGCCGTTCCACGGCATGAAGGCGACGCGCATATTCTGCCCTAGCGCCAGTTCGCCCAGATCGGTGGACGCGCCATCCGCCACCACGTCACCTTGTGCAATCACATCACCCACTTTGACAATGGGGCGTTGATTGATATTGGTGTTCTGGTTCGAGCGGGTGTATTTCGTCAAATTGTAGATATCAACGCCCACCTCGCCCGCCACGGTCTCGGCATCGTTGACGCGCACCACGATCCGGTTGGCGTCGACATAATCAACGACGCCACCGCGCAGGGCCTGCACCGCCGTACCCGAGTCAACCGCCACGGTGCGCTCGATGCCGGTTCCCACCAGGGCTTTTTCAGGACGCAAGCAGGGCACAGCCTGGCGCTGCATGTTCGCGCCCATCAGCGCGCGGTTCGCGTCGTCGTGCTCCAGGAAGGGGATCAGCGACGCGGCCACCGAAACAATCTGTCCTGGCGCAACGTCCATGTACTGCACATCGACGGGTTGCTTCAACTCGAACTCGCCCTTGAAGCGGCAAGAGACCAACTCATCGGTCAGGCGGCCTTTTTTGTCGAGCTGGGCGTTCGCCTGGGCAACCACATACTTGCCTTCCTCGATGGCCGAGAGAAACTCAATCTCGTTGGTCACATGGCTACCATCGACCTTGCGATAGGGGGTTTCGAGAAAGCCATACGAATTGGTGCGCGCATACAGCGCCAGCGAGTTGATCAGGCCGATGTTCGGCCCTTCCGGCGTCTCAATCGGACAAACACGACCATAATGGGTCGGATGCACGTCGCGCACCTCGAAGCCGGCACGCTCGCGGGTCAAGCCGCCAGGGCCAAGAGCCGACACGCGGCGCTTGTGCGTGATCTCGGACAGCGGATTGGTCTGATCCATGAACTGCGAGAGCTGGCTTGAACCGAAGAATTCCCGGATTGCCGCGCTGATTGGCTTGGCGTTGATCAGGTCATGCGGCATCAGGTTGTCCGATTCGGCCTGATTCAGACGTTCCTTGACGGCGCGTTCGACACGCACCAAACCGGCGCGGAACTGGTTTTCCGCCAGTTCGCCGACCGAGCGGACACGCCGGTTGCCCAGGTGATCAATATCGTCCACCTCGCCACGACCATTACGCAATTCGACGAGAATGCGCACGACATCGACAATGTCTTCGTTGGACAAGACACCCGGCCCGACAAGCTCCGCGCGACCGACGCGACGGTTGAACTTCATGCGGCCAACCGCGGAGAGGTCGTAACGCTCTTCGGCATAAAACAGGCCATGGAATAACGATTCCACTGCGTCTTCAGTCGGCGGCTCGCCGGGGCGCATCATGCGATAAATGGCAACGCGGGCCGCCCAGTGATTGGCAGCCTCGTCGGCACGCAAGGTCGCGGAGATGTAGCCGCCACGATCCAGGTCGTTGATGTAGAGCGTTTTCAGGTCTGCAACACCGGACTCCGACAACTTAGCCAGCAGGCTATCGGTAATCTCGTCGTTGGCGTTGGCGAGAATCTCGCCGGTCTCTTTGTCAACGACATTCTCGGCAACCACGCGGCCGACCAGAAAATCATCGGGAACGGCGATCTTCTTGATGCCGGCTTCCGCCAGTTCGCGAATATGCTTGCCGGTGATGCGCTTGTCCTTGGCGACAATGACCTTGCCGGCCTTGTCATGAATATCGAAGCGGGCAACCTCGCCACGCAGGCGTTCCGGCACCACCTCGAACTGGATGCCCTTCTTCAGCAAGTGGAAACTGTCGGTTTCGAAGAAGGTGGCAAGAATCTGCTCCACCGTCATGCCGATGGCCTTGAGCAGAATCGTCGCCGGCATCTTGCGGCGGCGGTCGACGCGGAAATACAGCAGGTCTTTCGGGTCGAACTCGAAGTCGAGCCAGGAGCCGCGGTAGGGAATGATGCGCGCGGAAAAGAGCAGCTTACCGGAACTGTGCGTCTTGCCCTTGTCGTGCTCGAAGAACACGCCGGGGGAACGATGCAACTGGGACACGATCACGCGTTCCGTGCCGTTGATGACGAAGGAACCGGTGGTCGTCATGAGCGGAATTTCTCCCATGTACACTTCCTGCTCCTTGACCTCCTTGATCTTTTCGTTGTTGCTCTCACGATCGAGGATCACCAGGCGCACCTTGGCGCGCAGCGGCGAAGCAAAGGTCAGGCCGCGTTGCTGGCACTCCTTGACATCGAAGGCCGGCTCGCCCAGGCGATACTCGACGAACTCAAGCCGGGCGACGCCGGAGTGCGCGACGATCGGAAAGATCGAGGCAAACGCGGCTTGCAGACCTTGCACGTTGCGTCTTGCCGGCGGAATATCCACCTGCAAGAACTGCGTGTAGGACTCCAGCTGGGTTGCCAGCAGGAAGGGGACGTCCAGCACATTTGCCCGCTTTGCAAAACTCTTGCGGATGCGCTTTTTCTCGGTATACGAGTAGGCCATGTTCGCTCCGACAGTCAGGATTCAGGGATCAGCCATCCGCATTTTGCATATCGTGCATATTGCAAAGCGTTGGAATGGTTGGTCACTAAAACCTGAACCGCTCAAAAATTAACTTCAGAAAAAACCAATGCAGAAGGGCTGGCGGCCTGAAAACAGGCTGCCAGCCCAGCTTACAAACAAACTTACTTGACTTCGACCTTGGCGCCGGCGTCTTCCAACTGCTTGCGGAGAGCCTCGGCATCAGCCTTCGAAATGGCTTCCTTGACGGCCTTGGGAGCGCCGTCAACCAGATCTTTGGCTTCCTTGAGGCCCAGTGCGGTGGCGGCACGGACGACCTTGATGACTTCAACCTTCTTCTCGCCGGCAGCCAGCAGCATGACGGTGAATTCGGTCTGCTCTTCCACTGCGGCGGCGGCGGCGGCGGGCGCGGCCACGGCAACAGCAGCGGCAGCGGCGGAAACGCCAAACTTCTCTTCCATCTCCTTGATCAACTCGGAGAGGTCGAGAACGGTCATGCCAGCGATGGCATCGAGGATTTCAGCTTTGCTAACAGCCATGATTAAAACTCCTGAATGAAATTTGGATCAGTAAAAAACGATTACGCAGTCTCTTTGGCGTCGCGCACGGCAGCCAGGCCCCGGACAAACTTGGTCGGGACTTCGTTGAGCGTACGGACGAACTGGGTGATGGGCGCCTGCATGGTGCCGAGCAGCTTGGACAACAGCTCTTCGCGGCTTGGCATCGAAGCCAGCGCCTTGACCCCATTGACGTCCATGACGTAATTGGGCATGGCGCCTGCCTTGATGGCAAGCTTTTGATTACCCTTGCCGAAGTCATGCAACACCTTGGCGGCGCCCACCGGATCCTTGGAAATTCCGTAGATCAGCGGGCCCACCAGTTTGTCGGCCAGACCTTCGAACGCCGTGCCAGCGACGGCACGACGCACCAGGGTATTTTTCAGCACACGCAGAAACACGCCGGCCTTGCGCGCGTTGGCGCGCAGGACGGTGATATCACCCACTTCGAGACCACGGTACTCGGCGACGATAATCGACTGAGCGTTCGCAACTTCCGCGGCCACTTCAGCAACTACCGCCTTCTTGTCGTCAAGATTGAGACCCACGGTCAACTCCTAGTCAAACTCCAACGCCGAAAAGTCGGCGCTGGCGATACGGCGACCTTCATTCAGAAATCGGCTGATTCCTGTGTTCGGGTGACGCCATCTGCGCTGGCTGTCGCTATGGGTGTCGTTGCCGACCCCTCATTTGCAAACAATTAAGCTCTTGCGAACACCTGCGGTCTTTGATAACCCGCAGCCCTCCGTACAGGCAGGGCTGCGGCCCAAAGTTCTTGCAGCCCCTTGATGGGGCCATTACTAAACTTGTGCTGTAGCAACCAAACTGGCTTGGTCAACGCGGACCCCGGCACCCATGGTTGAAGACAACGATATTTTCTTTAGGTATTGGCCCTTCGCCGCCGCTGGTTTGGCTTTATTGAGGGCGCCAATCAGCGCGGACAGGTTTTGCTGCAACTGATCGACCGAAAATGAAGCGCGGCCGATGGTGCACATGACGATACCTGCCTTGTCGGTGCGATATTGCACCTGGCCGGCTTTGGCGTTTTTTACGGCGGTGGTGACATCCATGCTGACGGTACCAACCTTCGGATTCGGCATCAGCCCGCGCGGGCCAAGAATCTGGCCCAACTGGCCGACCACCTTCATGGCATCCGGCGTGGCGATGCAGACGTCGAATTCGATCGTCCCGCCCTTGACCGTTGCCGCCAGATCGTCAAAGCCGACGATGTCGGCGCCGGCCGCCTTGGCCTCTTCCGCCTTGGCGCCCTGGGCAAACACGGCGACACGCACGGTCTTGCCGGTACCCGCCGGCAGAACCACCGAACCGCGCACGAGTTGGTCGGATTTGCGCGCATCGACGCCAAGATTCACCGCCACGTCGATGGACTCGTTGAATTTCGCGGTCGCGTTTTCCTTGACCAGCGCCAGCGCGTCGCTCAAGGGATAGTTTTTGTTGCGATCAACCTTGGCCAGCGCCGCGGCAACTCGCTTGGAATGCTTCGCCATGTCAGAGTCCCTCCACGGTAATGCCCATGCTACGGGCGCTGCCCGCGATGGTGCGCACGGCCGCGTCCATGTCGGCGGCCGTCAGGTCTTTCATCTTGGTCTTGGCAATTTCCTCGGCTTGCGCACGGGTGATCTTGCCCACCTTGTCGGTATGGGGCTTCGGCGAACCCTTCTGGATGCCTGCCGCCTTCTTGATCAGGATCGTTGCCGGCGGCGTCTTCATGATGAAGGTGAAGCTCTTGTCCGCGAAGGCGGTGATCACGCAGGGAATCGGCAAGCCCGGCTCCAGACCCTGGGTCTGAGCATTGAAGGACTTGCAAAATTCCATGATGTTCAGACCGCGCTGGCCCAGCGCGGGGCCGATCGGGGGCGAGGGGTTCGCCTTGCCCGCCGGCACTTGCAACTTGATGTAGCCGATGATTTTCTTTGCCATGCCTAACTCCTAAATTGAGTGGTATCGCGCTTTCGGACGCTTGCAACCGACCTACTTACGCTCCTCTTGCCACGCCTCATGATGCACTGCGCCGTGGCCGCGCAAAATCGCAAAATCAATTCCGCTCAGGCTTTCTCGACCTGGGCAAACTCCAGTTCCACCGGGGTGGCGCGACCAAAAATGGTCACCGAAACCCGCAGGCGACTCTTTTCGTAATTCACCTCTTCGACGTTGCCGTTGAAGTCGGTAAACGGACCATCCTTGATGCGCACCAACTCCCCAGTTTCGAACAGCACCTTGGGACGCGGCTTTTCGACGCCTTCCTGCATCTGCTGCATGATCTTGTCGACCTCCTTTTCGGAGATTGGCGTCGGCTTGGTGGCGGTGCCGCCGACAAAGCCGGTCACTTTCGGGGTGCTCTTGACGAGATGCCAGGAGTCATCATTCATGTCCATTTCCACCAGCACATAGCCGGGGAAAAACTTGCGCTCGGAAATGCTCTTCTGGCCGCTTTTCATCTCGACAACCTCTTCGACCGGCACCAGAATCTGCCCGAAGCTGTCTTGCATGCCGGCACGCGCAATGCGCTCCACCAGGGCGCGCATCACCGATTTTTCGAAGCCCGAATAGGCATGCACCACGTACCAGCGTTTCGCCATTACTTTCTCCAGCCCAGTACCAGGTCGTAAAGTACCCACTCCAGCGTTTTATCTGTCAGCCACAAAATGATCGCCATGACCAACACAAAGGCGAAGACGATCCCTGTTGTTTGCAGAGTCTCCTTGCGGGAAGGCCAGACCACTTTTTTGGCCTCCGCAACGGATTCGCGCGCCAGCACAACGAAACGCTGTCCAGACTCGGTGAACCAGGCCACCGCCGCGCCCGCCGCCAGACCCAGCAGAACGGCCAGCACCCGCAGCACCAGCGCCTGCTCGGAGAGGAAGTAAAAGCCCGCGATACCCGCCGCCACCAGAAGCAGCGCCAGCACGAACTTCAATTTATCAGCCATGGTTTGCCTGTTTTCATTACTAACTACTTGCATCAAACGGTGGCAGGGGCGGAGGGAATCGAACCCCCAACCTGCGGTTTTGGAGACCGCCGCTCTGCCAATTGAGCTACACCCCTGCGGCTTAAGACTACAAAGGGCGACACCCCGAAAGGTGCCGCCCCGCATACTAAAAAACAGCTGCTTACTCGATGATTTTCGCCACGACGCCGGCGCCGACGGTGCGGCCGCCTTCGCGAATCGCGAAGCGCAGGCCATCTTCCATGGCGATCGGGGCAATCAGCTTCACCGTCATCTGGACGTTGTCGCCCGGCATCACCATCT
>JAUSBB010000050.1 GCA_030652245.1 Rhodocyclaceae bacterium
GGGTTTCGAAGGTGTCGGTATTGCCGCGTTCCGCCAGTTTCGTTTGTATCAACTCGACATTCATCAGCGCGGGGGTGAATAGCAACACGCGCACCAGCGGGTAGCGGGTGTGGGCGGAGATGGCCACCGCCACGCCGATCAGGCCGGGAATGGCGGCTTCCTTGACGGCCAGCCATTGCGCATCGAGATGCAGGATGCCGATGCCGCCGGTCAGCAGGACGCTGACCAGGCCGAGTGATGCGATGACGTTGATCTTGCCTTTGCCGATCAGGTCGCGCGCGCCCCAGAACAGCGGGAAAGCCAGCGCCAGCAGTAGCGCCTTGATGGGGCCGAGATCCTCCGGGTCGCTCAAATTCATCAGGATCAGCGAGGGGATGATCAGGTTGATCGTCAGTTCGATCAGCGGATTGGGTTTGGTGTTGTTGGTAATGTCGGCCATGACGGAGCTTGAGTGTTGGGGACGAAATGATACATTGAAGCCAGTTAGTTCATTTTTCGCGGGACGTCATGGCCACACTCAACTTCAAGCATTTGCGCTATTTCTGGATGGTCGCCAAGACCGGCAGCATCGCCCGCGCCGCCGAGCAGATTCACCTGGCGCCGCAGTCGATCAGCGGGCAGTTGAGCGAGTTCGAGGCGACGCTGGGGGTCGATCTGTTTCGGCGTGTCGGGCGCAACCTCGAACTGACCGACGCCGGGCGGCGCATCCTCGGCTATGCCGAACAAATCTTCACGATTGGTGATGAGCTCCTTGAAGTGCTGCACGACCAGAAGGCGACCAAGATCTTGCCGTTCCGCGTCGGCATTGCCGATTCCGTGTCGAAGTCGGTCGCCTATCGACTGGTCGAGCCGGCGCTCAAGCTCGCTGAACCGGTGCGGCTGATTTGCCGCGAGGGACGGTTGGCTTCGCTCCTGGCGGAACTGGCCGTGCATCGGCTCGACATGATCATCGCCGACCGGCCCATGCCGACCCATCTGAACGTGCGCGGCTTCAGCCATCTGCTCGGCGAGAGCGGACTCTCCGTGTTCGGCGCCCCGAGCCTGACGCGGGAACTATCCGGCAGCTTTCCGGCGCTGCTCGACAATGCGCCGTTCCTGCTGCCGGGCGAGGATGCCATCATTCGACCGAAGCTGATTCAGTGGCTGGAGGCCAATGCGCTGCGGCCTCGCATCGTCGGCGAGTTCGACGACAGTGCCCTGATGAAATCCTTCGGCCAGGCCGGCGTCGGCCTGTTCGTCGCGCCGACCGCCATCGCCGCCAGCGTCTGCGAGCAATACCAGGTCACGGCGCTGGGCCGCATCGATGCGGTGGTTGAGCAACTTTACGCCATCACCACCGAGCGCCGCCTGACCCATCCGGCCATCGTGGCGACCGCCGCGGCGGCGCGGCGGGATGTGTTTGGCGGGGGTGGTGCAGGATCAGGCGGCAGTGATTAACGCCAGCAGCGTCGTGCCGTAGCGCTCGGCCTTGGCCTGGCCGATGCCGGGGACGTCGAGCAGTTCGTCCTGATTCGTCGGCGTGCGGGCGGCGAGTTCGTGCAGGGTCTTGTCGTGCAGGATCACGTAGGCAGGTACACCCTGCGTTTTGGCCTGCTCGGCGCGCCAGGCGCGCAGGGCCTCGAAGAGGGTTGGATTGCTGGCGGCAGGCGCTGCGGTTGAGGTCTTGCGCCGTCCCGCCAGCGCCGACTTTTGGTGTGGTTTGGTGATCTGGCGGCGCAGATGCAAAACGGTTTCGCCCTTCAGCACCGGGCGCGCCGCGGCGGTGAGCTTGAGCGCGCCATAGGCCGCGGCATCGGCGTGCAGTAGGCCGCCGGCCAGCATCTGGCGGAATACCGAGCGCCAGCCGGCTTCGTCGGTATCGGCGCCGACGCCGAAGGTCGGCAGGGCGTCGTGGCCGAACTGCTGCATGCGCTCGGTATTTTTGCCGCGCAACAGGTCGATCAGGTGTCCCGCGCCAAAGCGCTGGCCGGTGCGCAGGATGGCGGACATGGCCTTTTGCGCCGCCAGGGTGCCGTCCCATAGTTCTGGCGGTTCGAGGCAGGTGTCGCAGTTGCCGCAGCGGTTTTCCCGCGCCTCGGCAAAGTAGGCGAGGAGGCGCGTGCGCCGGCACTCGGCGGTTTCGCACCAGGCCAGCAGGGCGTCGAGTTTGCCGCGTTCGATGCGTTTCTGTTCCTCGCCGGCATCGGACTCGTCGATGCGGCTGCGATGAATCATCACGTCGTTGAGGCCATAGGTCATCCAGGCTTCGGCCGGCTCGCCGTCGCGCCCGGCGCGGCCGGTTTCCTGATAGTAGGCTTCGAGGCTTTTCGGCAGGTCGAGATGGACGACGAAGCGCACGTCGGGCTTGTCGATGCCCATGCCGAAGGCGATGGTGGCGACCATGACGATGGCGTCCTCGCGGAGAAAGCGCTGCTGATGCCGGGTGCGCGTGGCTGTGTCGAGACCGGCGTGGTAGGGCAGGGCGGTGATGCCCTGTGTGGCCAGCCAGGCGGCGGTTTCATCCACCTTCTTGCGCGACAGGCAATAGACGATGCCGGCCG
>JAUSBB010000059.1 GCA_030652245.1 Rhodocyclaceae bacterium
GCTCGTCTATCCCGCCGTACTCGGCCTCGCGGCGGCGACGCTCGGCTATCACCTGTTCCGCCGGGGAGATTTACCGTAATGCGCTTTCTGCTTGGCGCACTGCTCGTTTGCTGCAGCCTGTTCGCCCGCGCGCAGAACAGCGCGCCATTGTTCGCCGCCAGCCTGCCCGATCAGAGCAACCAGACCGTCGCGCTCGCCGATTTTCGCGGCAAGCCGCTCATCGTCAATTTCTGGGCGCGCTGGTGCGCGCCCTGCCGCGACGAGATTCCCGAACTCAGAAGCGTCGCCCGGAATCACCGCGCCAAGGGCTTGACGGTGATCGGCATCGGCCTGGAAGCGAACCTGCCGAACGTGCAGGACTTCATCAAGGCTTACGAAATGGACTATCTGCTGCTGTTCGCCCCGGTGGAAGGCATCAGCCTCATGCAGGCGCTCGGCAATGGTCGCTCCGGCCTGCCCTTTACCCTCGCCATCGACCGCAACGGCCGCGTGGTCATGCACAAGCTCGGCAAGGTCAATCGCGCCGACCTCGAACAAGCGGCAGCCGCCGCGCTCAAGTAACGACCCGGAGTCCCCATGTCGCAACCGCTCGAACCCAGCCTTGCCACCCTGCCGCATCCCTTCATGCGCTATTTCGCGGCAACACGACCGGCCTTTCTTTCCGTAACCTTCGTCGGCTGTCTGCTCGGTCTGGCGACGGCGGCCTTTTCCGGTATTCCGGTCGGGCCGGCGCTGGCCACGGCGACGCTGTTCTTCGCCCTGATGGCGCATGCCGGCGCCAATGTCATCAATGATTACTACGATGCGCTTTCCGGTTGCGATGCGGCCAACACGGAACGACAGTTTCCGTTTACCGGCGGCAGCCGTTGCATCCAGAACGGCGTCCTGTCGCTGCGCGCCACGGGCATTTTCGGCTATGCGCTGCTGGCGGCGGTGATTCCTGCAGGGCTATGGCTGACCGCCGTCAGCGGAGCAGAACTGATGCTGATCGGCCTGGCCGGCCTGGTTGTGGGCTGGGCCTATTCGGCGCCGCCGCTGAAGTTGCAAAGTCGGGGTCTGGGCGAATTCGCCATCACCGCGGGCTGGTTGCTGGTGGTCATCGGCAGCGACTTCGTGCAGCGCCACGGCTTTGCCTTCGTGCCGGTCGCCGCCGGCACGGGCTTTGCCCTGCTGGTGGCCAACGTGCTCTACATCAATCAGTTTCCGGACGTGAAGGCGGACGCCGGCGCGGGCAAGTACACGCTGGTGGTGCGGCTGGGGGTAGCGCGGGCACGCTGGGGCTATGTGGTGATTGCCGCACTGGCTTACGGCTGGCCCTTGTTGATGGTGCTGCTGGGCCATCTTCCCGTGACGGCCTTGATCGCGTTGCTTCCCGTCATTGCCAGCATTGTCGCCGCACGTCAGCTCTGGTCCCGGGCAGGGCGGCCGGCAGAACTTGCCCCGGCGCTCAAGCTGACCATTCTCGCCGCCAGCGCCCACGGCCTGTTGCTGGCCATCATGCTGAGCATGCCGTGGAGCCGTCTGACGTAACTTTCATGGTCGATAGCGCCACCCCCCGTGCATGAAACCTGCCGAATCCCCCCTCTCTCCCGGCCTCTCTCCCACAAGGGGAGAGAGGAGACAGACAGCTTCCCTCTCCCCTCGCGGGAGAGGGATTGAGGGAGAGGGGGCGGTATTTCACGTTAATTGGCAGCGCAGCGCGTGACGTGAGCCATGGATTCGGGGCCCTTCGCCCATGGCTGTGGCTGCTTGCCTGGGTCACCCTTCCCGCACTCGCGGCGGCCCCGGCGCCCCTGCAAGCCCTGATCGACGCGACACCGGCGGGCGGCACATTGCGTCTGGCGCCGGGCGCCTACGCCGGTCCGGCAACGATCCATAAACCAATGACACTGGATGGCGGACGGCGGGCCATCATCATCGGCGATGGCAAAAGCACGGTGTTGTCCGTCGCCGCCAATGGCGTGACCCTGCGCGGCTTGCGCCTGACCGGCAGCGGCGACTCGCACGACCGGATCGACGCCGGGATTCTGCTGGAAGGCGACGATCATCGTGTCGAGGACAACGAGATCGACGACGTCCTGTTCGGCATCCACCTCAAGCAGGTCAATCACTCGCGGATTACCGCCAACCGCATTATTGGCAAGCCGCTTGATCTGGCCATGCGCGGCGATGCCATCCGCGTCTGGTACAGCCGCCACAATCTCATCGAAGGCAATCGCTTCACCCGCGCGCGCGACCTGACCTTTGCCAACTCGGCGGACAACCGGATTGTCGGCAACCGGTTTACGGACGGCCGCTATGGCATGCACATCGTGTTCTCGCCGCGTCTGCTGGTCGAGAACAACCGGCTTTCGGATACCGGTACCGGCATCGTCGTGCTCTATTCGCCGGATCTGGTTTTGCGCGGCAATCACGTTGCCCATGCGCTGACCGGCGGCGGCGGGGGGATTATGTTCAAGGAAAGCGACAACGCCCTGGTCGAGAACAACGAAGTGCTGCACTGCTCGGTCGGTCTGAAGGTCGATGCGCCGCCGCAATCGGCCGGTGCGCTGACGGTGAGGAACAACCGCTTTGCGCACAACATCATTGGCCTGTTCTTCTATGGCGAGGCGGGCGGCCATCGTTTTTTCAATAACCGTTTCGAGAAGAACCTGAACACGGTGGCGATCAGCGCGCCGGGCGCCGGCAGCGCCAATGTCTGGCGCGGCAATTACTGGGATGACTATCAAGGCTTCGACCGCGATGGCGACGGCATTGGCGACACGCCGCACGAAATTTATCTGTTTGCCGACCGCATCTGGATGGAAACACCGATGGCGACCTTCTTTCGCAACTCGCCGGTACTCGAACTGCTGGATTTTCTCGAACGCCTCGCGCCTTTTTCGGCACCTCACCGGGTCCTGAGGGATCCAGTGCCGGATTTGCGCCACCACTTTTCGCCCCCCGCCCCCCAGGAGACCAAGGACCGATGAAACACACCACATTCCGCGCCGGATCGACGCCGCTGCGCCTGCTCGGCGTTGCCGCAAGCGCCCTGTTGCTCGGTGCTGCCGCCACGCACGGCGCCGAACTCGCCGGCCAGCAAGACAGCGGCAAGGAGATCTACGGCCCGTGCGCCGCCTGTCACGGCGACCAAGGGCAAGGGAGCCGGCGCGGCGAGTATCCACGTCTGGCCGGGCAGCGCGCGGCTTACATCGAGGATTCGCTCAAAAAATTTCGCACCCGCGAGCGCTTGAACCTGCCCATGCTGCCCTACACACAGGAACGCGAACTATCGGACGTGGATATCAAACTGGTTTCGGCCTATCTGGCGGATATCGCCCTGCAAACCACGTTTCCCGACTTCAAGGATACCGACGATGCGCTGACGCGCCTGGAAGCGATGGAAAAGGTCATGATCATCCCGAAGCTGGAGGGCGACCTGGACAACGGCAAGAAGCTTTACAAGGAGGAGTGCGCCTATTGCCACGGCCAAGCCGGCAAGGGCATCGGCCGCTTTCCGATGCTGGTCGGGCAATACACGAATTACCTGCAACGGCAGATGGACGCCTATCTCAAGGGCGAACGGCCCCACGACCTGGTCGCCGACGAGGAAGCGGATGAAGAAAAACTCAAGGCCAAGCCCAAAGGCGTCGGTGTGCTCGGTCGGCTGACAAAACAGGACATCGAGGACATCCTTGCCTACATTACCCGACTGCAGGACGAGTGATCCCACCACGCAGCCAGACAAAAACCTAGCTGCTTACTTGACTATTATCAAGGAAGCGATTCGCCCCTCTCCCTAAAGTCGCGTCTCGCCACGCTTGTGGCGGACAACAATTTTTAGGGGGCATTATGAGCGAAGCGTTTACCACCTCGACCGCCCGGAACATCTTTTACGGCGGGACGATGTTCTTCGTGCTGATTTTTCTCGGACTGACCTGGCACACGGAGCGCTCGATCCCGCAGCGCGACGCGCGCGCGATGCTGAGCGACCCGATGGTGGTCGCCGGCAAGAAACTCTGGGAAACCAACAACTGCATCGGTTGCCACACGCTGCTGGGCGAAGGCGCCTACTTCGCGCCAGAGCTGGGCAACGTCGTCGCCCGGCTGGGCAGCAAGGAGGCGGTGAAAGCCTTCATCCAGTCGCGCCCCGTCGCGGGCATCCCCGGCCGCCGCAGCATGCCGCAATTCAACTTCACCGACCAGCAACTCGGGGAGATCGCCGCCTTCCTCGAATATGTTGGCCAGATCAACACCGCCAAGTGGCCGCCGAACATTCAGGGCTGACCGGCTAACGACCAGGAGATCACTATGCAATACAAATCCCAAGCCGTCGCGAAGCCGTACTTCATCGCGGCCATCGCGCTGTTCGTCGCACAGATCCTGTTCGGCCTGATCATGGGCCTGCAATACGTCTGGGGCGACTTCCTCTTCCCGCACATCCCCTTCAACGTGGCGCGCATGGTGCATACCAACGCGCTGATCATCTGGCTGCTGATGGGCTTCATGGGCGCGGCCTACTACCTGATCCCGGAAGAATCCGAGACCGAACTGCACAGCCCGAAGCTGGCGATCGCGCTGTTCTGGATCTTTCTCGCCGCCGCCGGCCTGACCGTCGTCGGCTACCTGACGGTGCCCTACGCCACACTCGCCAAGATGACCGGCAACGACCTGTTGCCGACCATGGGCAGGGAATTCCTCGAGCAGCCGTTGATCACCAAGATCGGCATCGTCGTCGTCGCGCTCGCCTTCCTGTACAACATCACCATGACGGTGCTCAAGGGGCGCAAGACCGCGATCAACACGGTGATGCTGATCGGCCTGTGGGGCCTGGCGCTGCTCTTCCTGTTCGCCTTCTACAACCCCGACAACGTCGTGCGCGACAAGTTCTACTGGTGGTGGGTCGTGCATCTGTGGGTGGAAGGCGTGTGGGAACTGATCCTCGGCGCGATCCTCGCCTTCGTGCTGATCAAGGTCACCGGCGTCGACCGCGAAGTCATCGAGAAGTGGCTGTACGTCATCATCACCCTGACGCTGATCACCGGCATCCTCGGCACCGGCCACCACTACTACTGGATCGGCACGCCGGAGTACTGGCAGCCGATCGGCTCGATCTTCTCCGCCCTGGAGCCGATCCCGTTCTTCGCCATGACCCTGTTCGCCTTCAACATGGTGAACCGCCGCCGCCGCGAGCATCCGAACAAGGCCGCGACGCTATGGGCGCTCGGCACCGGCGTGATGGCCTTCCTCGGCGCGGGCGTGTGGGGTTTCATGCACACCCTGGCGCCGGTGAACTACTACACGCACGGCTCGCAGATCACCGCGGCGCATGGCCACATGGCCTTCTATGGCGCCTACGTGATGGCGGTGATCACCATGATCTCCTATGCCTGGCCGCAGTTGCACGGCCGCGCCGCCAACAGCAACAAATCGCAGGTGCTCGAAATGTGGAGCTTCTGGCTGATGACCGTCGCCATGGTCTTCATCACGCTGTTCCTCACCGCCGCCGGCATCCTGCAGGTCTGGCTGCAGCGCGTCTCCGACAATCCGCTGCCCTTCATGGTGGCGCAGGACCAGATCGCCCTGTTCTACTGGATGCGCGAATAGTCCGGCGTCGCCTTCCTGATCGGCCTGATCTTATACATCTGGAGCTTCTTCGTTCCGGGCGAGCAGAAGGCCGCCCCCTGACGATGAACAGGAAAGTCGGCGCTGGCAGGACGGCAGCGCCGACTTTTTTATTCCCGCACACGCCATGAGCGCCCAGCACCACGGACACGCCCTGCGGCCCTACTGGCTGGGACTCAAATGAATCTGCCTTTCTACGAAGCCTCCGGCAACGAAATCGATCTCTTCGAGCACGCGCACCGCAACCGGCTGCCCGTGCTCATCAAGGGGCCGACCGGCGTCGGCAAGACGCGTTTCGTCGCCTACATGGCCGCCCGGCTGGGACTGCCGCTCTACACCGTGGCCTGCCACGACGACCTGACCGCCGCCGACCTCGTCGGCCGCCACCTGATCGGCGACGGCGCCACCTACTGGTCGGACGGGCCGCTGACGCGCGCCGTGCGCGAGGGCGGCATCTGCTATCTCGACGAAGTCGTCGAGGCGCGCAAGGACACCACCGTGGTGATCCACCCGCTCGCCGACCACCGCCGCGTGCTGCCGATCGACCGCACCGGCGAGGTGCTGCACGCGCCGGACAACTTCATGCTGGTGGTCTCATACAACCCCGGCTACCAGAACTTTCTCAAGGGCATGAAGCCCTCGACGCGCCAGCGCTTCCTTGCGCTGCGCTTCGGCTTCCCCGCTGCCGCGCGCGAGGAAAGCATCCTGATCGGCGAGACCGGCTGCGACGCGATGACCGCAAAACGGCTCGTCAATATCGGCCACGCGTTGCGCGCGCTCCAGGACGTCGACCTCGAGGAAGTCGCCAGCACGCGCCTGCTCGTCTATGCGGCGATCCTGATCCGCGACAGCATGGATCCCGTCGAAGCCTGCCGCGCCGCGCTGGTCGAAGCGCTCACCGACGACACCGAAGTCGCCGCCGCGCTCGATGAAGTGGTGCTGGCTACGTTTGGAAAATGACCGAGCAGAAGCTTCCTGGCCAATCGCTCGCTGTCACGGCTGAGTCGCTCTATCTCATCAACCTGATGCTCGCGCCGGGCCGGGCCGGACGCCTGCAGCGCCTGCGTTTGTGGGCGCAAATCGGCTTTTTCGTGCTGTTCATTCTCGCGCCCGTGTTCGACCTGTTCCGCTACGACCTGACGCGCGGCCACGCCTTCCTGCTCGGCTTCGAATGGCGGCTCGGCCTCGACGCGTATTTTGCCGGCAGGATCGGCGGCACGGAAGCCGGCATCAATATCCTGCTCCGACTGTTCGTCCCCATCCTTGGCGGCGTGGCGCTCTTCATCGCCATCGCCTGGCGCTGGGGTCGGCTGTATTGCGGCTGGCTCTGCCCGCACTTCTCCGTGGTCGAAACCATCAATGCCCTGATGCGCCGCGCCTGTGGCAAGCCCAGCCTCTGGGACAAACGCCCGCTGCCGGACAAGAATCCCGACGGCAGTTTCTTCCGTACCGATGCCCGCTGGTGGTTCGCCGTGGTTCCCCTCACGATCGCTTTCGCCTTCCTGTGGGCCGTCGTGCTGCTTACCTATCTGCTGCCGCCCTTCGAGGTCTACGGCAATCTGCTGAGGCTCGAACCGACCCGCAACCAGGCGATTTTCATTGCCGCCGCGACGCTCGTGCTGACGCTCGAATTCCTCTTCGCGCGCCACCTCTTCTGCCGCTTCGGCTGCGCGGTCGGCCTGTTCCAGAGCCTTGCCTGGATGTCCAATCGCGAGGCGATGGTGGTCGGTTTCCAGCGTCAGCGCGCCGCGGAATGCGCCGTCTGCTATGAGCGCGACAGATTCGGCGACGCGGCCTGCGAAGCAGTCTGCCCGATGCGCCTGCGCCCGCGCGTCCCGAAACACCAGATGTTCACCTGCACGCAGTGCGCCCAGTGCATTGCGGCCTGCGCCACCGTGCAGAAAGACCACACGCTGCTCGACTGGGTAGACAAGGACGCAGCACGCACCCACGAGGCACGCATGAGCCTGACGGGAAAAAGGTAATGGCCCCCCACGCTCGCAAACCCGGCTCGCTGCCCCCCCCAGGGGGGCTGATGCCTCCTTGGGGCGGCCCGGCGGAGGCATAGCATGGAAGAGTGGATCGGCGGACTCTGGGATCGCTGGATCACGCAGGCCGCGCGGCGTGATCATCCCGCGGCCGCGGCGCATCTGAAAGACCACGAGAAAACACTCGGCGTGATTTTTCGCGCCCTCGGCGGCGATGCCGGCCTGCGCGTCGCCGCGGCCGCCGACACGATGCATGGTGCGCGGCGCCGGCTGCTCGAACGCATCGCCGGCGTGCATGAACGCGCCGCGCTGGCTGCGCTCGACGCCGAGACCCTGCGTTTGCCGCCGCGGATCGCCGTCTTTCCGGCGCCGACTTTGAATCGCGACCTCTACGTCTGGCTCGCCGCAATGGCCGGCAGCGCCGGGCCGGCGCTGCTCGGCAACTTCGGCGGCGAGTGGATCGTGCGCAACCAGTTCGCTGCCTGGGCGACGCTGCAACGCTATCCCGGCCTCGCGCCGCGTTACCGTCGCCTGGTCGACGCGCTGCTCGCCGAACGCCTTGCACCGGAGAAAATGTCCGCCGACGAAGCCGCACAGGAACAGGCCGTGCGCCAGGCGCTCACCGACCCGGGTAGCGTTGCCGCACTGCCGCCGCTGACAGGCAGCAAGGCCAGGCCGCTCCAGCCGGTGCCGTTATGGCTGTATCCGGCGCCGCCGGCCGTCGCCAGGGGAGCCAAACTGGCAGCGATGGACGAAAGCGAAGGCGAGCAGCCCCGCGAGGCCCGGGCGGAGAACAAGCGCTACCGGGCCGAGCGCGTCGCCATGCCGGAAAACGAAGCGCCGATGATCCTGCTGTTCCGCGCCGAGAGCCTGCTTTCCTGGGCCGACTATCTCAAGGTCAATCGCGCCCTCGACGACGACGAGAACCCCGATGCCGGCCGCGCTGCCGAAACGCTCGACATGCTGGCGCTGGCCGAAAGCGAACACCGCGTCGCCTCGAAGGTGCGCTTCGATCTCGATCTGCCCGCCGCCAGCGCGGACGACCTCCTGCTCGGCCCCGGCATTGCGCTGCCCGAGTGGGACTGGAAGCGCCGTGTCATGAAGCCCGACTTTTGCAGAGTGCAGACCATGGTGGCGCGCGAGGCCGAACCGCAGCCGCTGCCCGAACGCCTGCGCCGCCATGCGCGGAAATTGAAGAACCAGTTCGCCGCGCTCGCTCCGGTGCGCCGCTGGCAGAAGGCGCAGCCCGATGGCAGCGAACTCGACATCGACGCCTGCGTGCGCATCGCCGCCGACCGGCTGGCGGGCTGGCATTTCACCGGCGCAGGCGCCTACCTGAACCATCGGCCGACCGAGCGCGATCTGGCCTGCCTGGTGCTGGCCGACCTGTCGCTCTCCACCGACGCGCACGTCAACGACGCGCAGAAGGTGATCGACGTCATCCGCGACAGCCTGATGCTGTTCGGCGAGGCACTGGCGTCCACCGGCGACCGCTTCGCCTTCTACGGTTTTTCCTCGCTCAAACGCGGCAACGTGCGCTTCCACGAGATCAAGTCCTTCGAGCAACGGCTCGATGCGGTGGTCCTTGGACGCATCGCCGCGCTCAAGCCCGGCTACTACACGCGCATGGGCGCGGCGGTGCGGCGCGCCACCCAGCTCATCGACAAGCAGCCGGCCAACCGCCGCCTGCTGCTGCTGCTCTCCGACGGCAAGCCGCACGACATCGACCGCTACGAGGGCCGCTACGGCATCGAGGACACGCGCATGGCGCTCGTCGAGGCGCGCCAGGCCGGCATCAAGCCTTTCTGTGTCACCATCGATCGCGAGGGCGCCGGCTATCTCCCCCACCTGTTCGGCCCGGCCGGCTACACGGTGGTGCGCAAGCCGGAAGAACTGCCCGACCGCCTGCCCCTGCTGTATTCGCAACTGACCGGCAACGCCTGAGGAAACTTTTCATGACGACATCTTCCCGTCCCACCCAACCGCGCGGCATCGGCAAGAAAATCGCGCTCGTCTGCGCCGCCGGCAGCCTCGCCTGCTCGTTCTTGGCGCTCGGCCTGGCGCTGTGGTTCTGGCTGAGCCACGGCATCACCCACGTCTATACGGCCAGCCTGTTCGCGACGACCTTCTTCTTCTTCAGCGCGGCCGTGGTGCTCCACGAAATGGGCAAACCGCAACCGCTGCTGCCCCCGGAAGAAAACCCCTGAGAGGTCCATGCCCCCGTTTTCCCATCATCCCTTTTTCTCCGTGGGCTTCCGCACCCTGTTCCTGCTCGCCCCACGCACTGACGGCAGAAGGCACTGAAAAACCCGGCGGAACGCTATTCGCCCTTCTCGTGACGATGCGGGCAGTCCTGCTTGACGCAGTCGGCGTGCAGATGCATGGTGCGCGTGAATTGCGGGTGAGGACGCTCAATGCTGGCGCATCGACAGGGCCGCGCCGAGCCAGCCCAGCAGGGCGGCGGCGCCCAGCAGCACGGCGCTGTCTTCCAACGTCGGCAGCGTCAGCATCAGGTCGAGCCCGTAAAGCCTGGCCAGTTCGGCCACCGGCAGGCGCATCCAGAGCGTGGCGGCGCTGACGATCAGCCAGGCGGCGCCGCCGCCGAGAAAACCCAGCAGCCCGCCATACCAGAGAAACGGGCGGCGGATGAAGGCGTCGGTGGCGCCCAGCAGGCGACTGACCTCCACCTCGCTCTGGCGCGACAGCACCTGCAGGCGGATGGTGTTGAAGGTGATGGTGACCAACCCGATGCCCAGCAGCGTGGCAAGCAACAGCACGCCGGTATTCGCCAGCCGGATCAACGCATGCAGGCGACGGGCCCAGTCGGCGTCGATCTGCACATGCTCGATCTCGCGCCATTGGCGCACGGTGGTCGCCAGGCGCTCGATGGCGGCCGGGCTGTCGTCGGCCGGGGTGACCACAATCGCGTCGGGGAAGGGGTTTTTCGGCAGCACGGCGATGGCGTCGGCCAGCCCTTTGGCGGCCTGCATGCGCAGGAGCGTGTCCTCGCGGGCGAGCAGTTGCGTCTTGGCGACCCCGGGTAAGCCCTTCAAGCGAAGTTCGACCGCCTGCGCCGCCTTGCGCTCGGCGTCCACCGTCAGGAATATCGTCAGTTGCGGCGTGGGCGAGGCGTTCCGCGCCAGGGCGGAAAAATTGTTCAGCAGCAGATGCCCCCCCGCCGGCAGCGCCAGGACGATGCCGATGCCGAGCACCGCCAGCAAGGTATTCAGGGGCGCGGCCGCCAGCCGCGACAGTGCTCGACGGCAGGCGTTCCAGTGGGCGAACAACCAGTTCATGTCAGACGGCCGTGATCGAGTTGCAGGCGCCGGGCGCCGGGAAACAGGCTGTCGTCATAGGTGGCGATCAGCACGGTGACGCCGACGCGGTTGAATTCAAGAAAGATGTTGGCCACATCCCGTGCCGTGTCGGCGTCGAGGTAGGCCGTGGGCTCGTCGGCCAGCAACAGGCTGGGGCGATGGACGACGGCGCGGGCAATCGCCAGGCGTTGCTGTTCGCCGCCCGAGAGGGCGATCGGCAGGGCGCGGGCGCGGGGCAGCAGACCGACCTTGTCGAGCGCGGCTTCCGCGCGGCGCTGTGCGTCCTTGTGCGAAAAGCCGGTAATCTCAAGGGGCAGCAGCACATTCGCCAAGGCGGTACGATCGAACAGTAATTTCTGGTCCTGAAACACCAGCCCGATATTCCGCCGCAGAAAAGGCAGCGCCTTCTTGCCGAGCGTCCCGACGTTCTGGCCATTCACCAGCACCGTGCCGCTGGTGGGGCGTTCAATGGCGGGAATCAGCTTGAGCAGTGTCGACTTGCCGGCGCCCGAGTGGCCGACTATGGTGGCCAGTTCCCCGGCGGCGATCTCGGCGCTGACGTTGATCAGTGCCGAGATGTCGGGGGGGTAGCGTTTAGCAATCGAGTCGAAGCGGATCATGGGTGTCATCTTGGGCCGCGCCAGTGTAGCTCAGGACAAAAAAGTCGGCGCTGGCAATACGGCGCCGTGGCGCAACCGCGGGACGATTGCTTGCAGGGCAAGCCCCATCCCGGCCCGGGATGGGGTGTATGCCAGAGACGGGGCTTCAGGCCTGGAACTGGGCCGCCAGCGACTTCAGTTTGTCGGCCAGAGCGCCAATCTGCTGCGCTTCGTCGGCGGAGCGCTGCGCGGTACGGGTACCCGCTTCGGCACCCTGGGAAATGCGTTCCATATTGCCGGCGATGTCGCGGGTGGCGGCACTGCTTTCCGCCAGCGCATCGCTGATCATTTGCACGGAGTGGCTGGCCTGGGTGACCGAGGTCTCGACCGAGGCGGCCACCTCGCCCGCCGCGCGGGCACTCTTGGCGCCTTCGCCGACGCCCTTGCTGCTGGCGGACACCTCTTCGGCGACCGCACGACTGACACTCTGGATGCGCTGGATCATGGCGGCGATTTCCTGGGTCGAGTTGCCGGTGCGCTCGGCCAGTTTGCGTACCTCGTCGGCAACCACGGCAAAGCCGCGCCCCTGCTCGCCGGCGCGCGCGGCCTCGATGGCGGCGTTCAAGGCCAGCAGATTGGTCTGATCGGCAATCTCCTTGATCACCAGCACTACGCGGCTGATTTCCTCCGACATGGTGGCCAGTTCGGCGATGCGCTGTTCGGAGCCGGCCACGACCTGTGCGGCGGAGGCAATATGGTCGGCCGCCTTGCGACTGATGGCGGCGCTTTCGCGGGTGGCCTGGGTGGACGAATTGGTGGCCTCCATGGCATCGTGGGCATTGCTGCTCATCTCGTCGGCGGCGGTGGACAATTCCTCCACGGCAGCCGCGACGCTCGAAATGCTGGCTGACTGCGTCTGGTTTGCCTGCACGGTTTCCGCGCTGACAGCTGCCAGCTTCTGACTCGACTGGGCCAGCGTGCGGGCGCTTTGGTGCACCAGGCTGATCGCTTCGTGGAGCCGGTTGCGCAGCATGGCCACGCGGGTCAGGATCGCGCCGAATTCATCCTTGCCACCGGCGCGAATGACCTGCGACAAGTTGCCGCCGGCGACCGCCGCCGCCAGCGCTTCGGCGCGCCGCGCCTCGCGTGATATGCGGGAGAGCAGGACCGCGGCCAGCAGGATGCCCAGCAGTACCGCGCCCGCCGCCAGCATCATGTCTTGTTGGCGATCCGCCGCGGAATCCTTGATGAGCGCGGCCAGCCGCTTGGGTGCAACTTCGTCCAGGCGCTTGACCTCGCCCAGCATGAGGTCGCGCATTTCGCGCCACTTGGGGGTTTCCTGCTTGTTGAGCGATTCCTTGGCGGCATCGGGCTGGCCGGCCTTGACCAGACTGAAGATGTGCTCGTGCATGGTCTTCAGTTCGGCGCGCAGCGCCCGGATTTTTTCGGGCAGGCCGGATTTGAGGGCTTTCGCGTCGCGTTGCTGCGCCTCATCGAGCGCCTTGTCGAAGGCCGCCGCCGCGTTATCGTAGTTCTCGTAGGCGCGCTTGTTTTCGGGGTTGAGAATGATGTTGCGCAACGCCTGGCCCATTTGCAGGCCCTGCGCATAAACGCTGTAGAAGTCGCTGCGGCGCCCTGCATCGTTCTCGATGTAGTCGCGATATTGGCTCTCGGTCTCGCCGGCCGAGCGCAGGCTGTCGGCAAGCACGCCGACCAGGAGCACCATCACCAGCGCCATCACCACCATGAGGCGACGACCGATGCGCATGTTGTCGAGCCGGGCCAGCGCGTCCGCGAGCAGCCCCGCCAACCCGGTTTTCACCAACTCGCCTTCGTGCAGGCGGATCGACGGGTCCTGACGCATGCGCTGATAGAGTGCTTCGGCGCCAGTGACTTCGTCGCGCGTCGGCTTGACGCGCACCGACATGAAGCCGCCATCGAGCTTGGGGGTTACCGAGGCGCGCACCCAATAGTAGTCGCCATTCTTGCAGCGGTTCTTGACGACACCCGCCCAGGGGCGGCCGTTTTTTACCGTCTGCCACAGGTCGCGGAAGGCTTCGACCGGCATGTCGGGATGGCGCAGAATATTGTGCGGCTGACCAATCAGTTCCTCGGCCGTAAACCCGCTGACCTCGACGAAATCGTCATTGACGAAGGTAATCAGCCCCTTGGCGTCGGTGTGCGAGATGATGGCGATATCGGCCGCATAGTTGCGCTCGGTGCCGGTGTTGGGTTGGTTGTTCCGCATGACGATCTCCGTGGCTGGCAATCATTTTTTGTATTATCTACTCACATCCGGGGATTGACATAAGATATATAAATCATGCGATGCGCGGGGTGTTGTAGCCACGCAAAACCGGCGGCGGCGAAAGCGGGCCGGCCTTCCTTGCGGCCCTGAATGCGGTAATTGACGCCCAGTTCCCGCGGCAATTCGGCGCGGGATTCCAGCGCGGCGGAGAGCGAGAGGATAAGCTTGGCGGACATGGCGGGGCGCGTTACCATGGCGGCCAATATTTTCCGGGCCCCCGCCATGACCGACTCCAGCTTTACGCTTCGCGGCGAATTCATCGAACTCAATGCCCTGCTGAAGGTGCTGGGGCTGGCCAGTTCCGGCGGCGCGGCCAAGGTGATGATCGGCGCGGGGCGGGTGCGGGTCGATGGCCAGGTGGAACTCCGCATCCGGCGCAAGCTGCGCGGCGGCGAGTTGGTTCAGGTGGGCGATGAACGGATCAGGCTGGAGCGCGGCAACGCTCTGTGATGTCGCGCGCCACGGCTTCCGCCATCTCGATGCCGTCGACGGCCGCCGATAAAATCCCGCCGGCGTAACCGGCGCCCTCGCCGGCCGGATAGAGTCCCTTGACGTTCAGGCTTTGACCCCCTGGGCCGCGCGTGATGGAGAGGGGCGACGAGGTGCGGGTTTCCACGCCGGTGAGCAGTGCGTCGGCCATGGCAAAGCCGGGTATCTTTTTGTCGAAGGCCGGAATGGCCTCGCGGATGGCGGCGATGGCGTAGTCGGGCAGGGCGGTCGACAGGTCGGTGAGTTTGACGCCCGGTTGATACGAGGGAATGACCGCGCCGAGCGCGGTGCTGGGCCGACCGGCGAGAAAGTCGCCGACCCGTTGCACCGGGGCGTCGTAATTGCCGCCGCCGAGCAGGAAGGCGCGTGCCTCCCACTGGCGCTGAAAGGCGATGCCGGCTAATGGATCCAATTGCCCGGACGCGGGGAAGTCGGCGGGCGTAACGCCAACGACGATGCCGGCGTTGGCATTCCGCTCGGCGCGTGAATACTGGCTCATGCCATTGGTGACAACGCAGCCGGGCTCCGACGTGGCGGCGACCACCTGACCGCCGGGGCACATGCAAAAACTATAGACCGAGCGCCCGTTCCTGGCGTGATGGACGAGCTTGTAATCCGCCGCGCCGAGCAGCGGGTTGCCCGTGTATTTGCCGTAGCGCGCGCGGTCGATCAGGGATTGCGGGTGTTCGATGCGGAAACCGACCGAGAACGGCTTGGCTTCCATGAACACGCCGCGCCGCTGCAACATTTCAAACGTGTCGCGGGCGCTGTGGCCCAGCGCGAGGACAACCTGGTCGGCGCGGATTGTTTCGCCGTCGGCCAGGACGAGACCGCGCACCTGGCCGGCTTCGATGACCAGGTCATCGACACGCGCCCCGAAACGAATTTCGCCGCCCAGCGCCTCGATCTCGGCGCGCATCTTTTCGACCATGGAGACGAGGCGGAAGGTGCCGATGTGCGGCTTGCTGACGTAGAGGATTTCCTCCGGCGCGCCGGCCTTGACGAATTCGGTGAGCACCTTGCGGCCAAGGTGGCGTGGATCCTTGATCTGCGTGCCGAGCTTGCCGTCCGAAAAAGTGCCGGCGCCGCCTTCGCCGAACTGCACGTTCGATTCGGGATGCAGGGTGTGCTTGCGCCAGAGGTCCCAGGTGTCTTTCGTGCGTTCGCGTACTTTCTTGCCGCGCTCCAGCACCAGCGGGCGAAAGCCCGTCTGCGCGAGGATCAGCGCGGCGAAGATGCCGGCCGGGCCGAAACCGATAACCACGGGGCGCAGCGGCAAATTCGCCGGCGCCCGGGCCACAAACTTGTAGTCCATGTCCGGCGTCGGTTTGACATGCGTATCGTCCTTGCAGCGCGCCAGCACGGCGGATTCGTCGGAAAGTTCCAGGTCGAGGCCATAGACGAATTGCGGCGCGTTTTTTTTGCGCGCGTCCGGGCTGCGCTTGTGGATGTGCAGGCGGACGAGCTCTGCCGGCGCGAGCTTCAGCCGTTGCAACACGGCGGTGGTGAGTTGTTCCGGCGTGTGTTCGAGCGGCAGCCTGAGTTCCGTCAGGCGGATCATTGGCCGAACAGCGCTTCGACGAATTCGCGCGCGCGGAACGGCTGCAGGTCGTCGATGCCCTCGCCGACGCCGATGAAGCGCACCGGCTTCGGGCACTGCCGCGCGATGGCCGCGAGCACGCCGCCCTTGGCGGTGCCGTCGAGCTTGGTGACGACCAGGCCGGTGACATTGATCGCCTTGTCGAAAGCCTTGACCTGGGCAATGGCGTTCTGGCCGATGTTGGCGTCGAGCACCAGCAGCACCTCGTGCGGGCCGGTCGGCTCCGCCTTCTGGATGACGCGGCGCACCTTGCTGATTTCTTCCATCAGATTGAGTTGTGTGGGCAGGCGGCCCGCCGTGTCGGCCATCATCACGTCGATGCCGCGCGCGCGCGCCGCGCTGATCGCGTCGAAGACCACGGCCGCCGGGTCGCCGCCATCCTGGGCGATCACCGTCACGTCGTTCCTGCGGCCCCATTCGGTGAGTTGCTCACGGGCGGCGGCGCGGAAGGTGTCGCCCGCGGCGAGCAGCACGGCATGGCCGTCGTTCTGAAAATACTTGGCGAGCTTGCCGATCGAGGTGGTTTTGCCCGCGCCGTTGACGCCGGCAATCATGATGATGAAGGGGCGCTGATTCTGCGTCGGGTGATTCAGGTCGAGCGGTTGTTCGAGCGGCGTGAGCAGTTGCGTCAGCAGTTCGATCAGCGCCTCGCGCAGCGCGGCGGGCGCTTCGATTTTTTCCTTCTTGACCTTGGCCTTGAGTTCGTCGAGCAGCCAGGTCGTCGCGTCGATGCCGCAGTCGGCCATCAGCAGCGTCGATTCCAGCTCTTCGAGCAGTTCGTCGTCGATCTTCGCGCGGGAAAACAGTTCGCCGAGCGGGGTGCTGAGCGCGGCGCGGGTGCGCGCGAGCCCGGCTTTCAAGCGCTCCGTCCAGGACGGTTTCGGCACGGCCGGGGCGTCTTGATTCTTTTTCAGGAAACCAAACATGGGGTGAATTGTCGTAGGCAGGGTCGCGCTATGATGCGCGGCCGCCATTCTAATTCAACGCCCTGCAGAGCCATGAAAAACAATAAGTTTTCCATCCTTTGGCTGCTTGTCGCCGCCGTCCTGCCAGCGCCGACTTTTGTTCCGGCCGCTGCGCTTAACCGGCTACGCCGGTTAGCCTTCACCAAACTCGGAATAGCCGCCCTCGTCCTTGCTGTCTCTTCAGCGCCGAGTTTTGCCAACCCCTACGAAACAACCCTGAAGAACGGCCTGCGTGTCATCGTCAAGGAAGACCGCCGCGCGCCCACCGCCGTCCATATGGTCTGGTACCGCGCCGGGGCGATGGACGAGAAAGACGGCAGCTCGGGCGTCGCCCATGTGCTCGAACACATGATGTTCAAGGGCACCAAGACGCTGAAACCCGGCGAGTTCAACAAGCGCGTGGCGGAAGCGGGCGGTCGCGACAACGCCTTCACCAGCCTCGACTACACCGCCTATTTCCAGATCGTGCCGAAGGGCGCGCTGCCCGAGATGATGCGGCTCGAAGCCGACCGCATGGCCAATCTGCAACTGCAGTCCGAGGAATTCGCCGCCGAGATACAGGTGGTGATGGAAGAGCGGCGGCTGCGCACCGACGACAATCCGCAGGCGCGCGTTTATGAGGCGCTCAACGCGGCGGCCTTCACCGCCCATCCCTACCGCCGCCCGATCATCGGCTGGATGGACGACCTGAAGAACATGAAGTGGCAGGACGCGCGCGACTGGTATCGCGCCTGGTACGCGCCCAACAATGCCTATGTCGTGGTGGCGGGCGATGTCGACCACCAGGAAGTTTTCAGGCTCGCCGAACAGGCCTATGGCAAGCACAAGGCCCAATCCCTGCCGACCCGCAAGCCGCAAAACGAACCGCAGCAGACAGGCCAGCGGCGCGTCACGGTGAAGGCGCCGGCGCAACTTCCCTACCTGCTGATGGCCTGGAAGGCGCCCAAACTCAAGGACATCGAGCAGGATCGCGAACCCTATGCGCTCGAAGTCCTGGCGTCATTGCTTTCCGGCAACGATGCGGCGCGCTTTCCCAAGCGCCTGGTGCGCGGCGAGAAAATCGCCCAGTCGGCGAGCGCCGGGTATGACGCCACGCTGCGGGGGGAGTCGCTGTTCATGATCGCCGGATCGCCTGCAGCCGGCAAGACCGTCGCTGAACTGGAGGCCGCCCTGAAAGCTGAAATTATCCGCATTCAGGAGGAGGGCGTGACCGAGGAAGAGTTGAAGCGCGTCAAGACCCAGACCATCGCCGCACAGGTGTACAAGCGCGATTCGCTGATGGCCCAGGCCATGGAAATCGGTTTTGCCGAAGCCACGGGAATCCATTGGCGCAACATCGACAAGCTGCTGGAAAAAATCCGCAGCGTGACGGCCGATGAGGTGAAGGCCGTGGCGCAGCGCTACTTTAGCGACGATACGCTGACGGTATCCATCCTTGACCCACAGCCCATCGGCACAGCAGCGCAGCAAAAGCCCGCGTTTGCGGTGCGTCATTGAGGAACCCGACATGCGCATCCTGATCGCCCTATTCGTTACTTTTCTTTCCGGCTTCGTCCAGGCCGGCCCGCAAATCCAGCACTGGGTTGCCCCGACCGGTGCGAAGGTGTATTTCGTCGCGAGCCGCGATCTGCCGATTCTCGACGTGCAGATCGATTTCGTCGCCGGTGGCGCGCGCAGTCCGGCGGAGAAATCCGGCGTGGCCAGCCTCACCGCCGGCCTGCTCGAAGCCGGTGCCGAGACGCTTGATGCGTCGGGCGTCAAGTATCTGGACGAGGAGCAGATCTCCGGACGGCTCGTCGATCTCGGCGCGCTCCTGTCCTCCGGTTCCGATCACGACAAGGCCAGCGTGAATCTGCGCACTTTGAGTTCTGCCGAAGAAAAAGCCGGCGCCCTGGCGCTCATGCGCGCCGTCCTGTCAGCGCCGACTTTTCCCGAAGCCGTGCTGGCGCGCGAGAAGACGCGCACCATCGAGAGCCTGAAGGAAGCGGACACGCGCCCCGACGCCATCGCCGGCAAGCGCTTCGTGGCCGCTCTTTATCCCGGCCATCCCTACGGCAATGTGGCGACGCCCGAGAGCGTGGCGCGTATCGTGCGCGACGATCTCGTGGCTTTTCACCAGACCTACTACACGGCGCGTAGCGCGGTGGTGTCGATCATCGGCGACGTGTCGAGAAGCGAAGCCGAAGCCATTGCCGCCCAGCTCACCGAAGCCCTGCCGGCGGGCGAGCCGGCTGCCGCATTGCCGGCAGTTACCCTGCCGCGGCGCGAAACCCTCAAGGTCGCCCATCCAGCCACCCAGTCGCACGTCCATGTCGGCCTGCCGGCGATGCGGCGCACCGACCCCGATTACTTCGCCCTGCTGGTCGGCAACTACACGCTGGGCGGCGGCGGTTTCGTCTCGCGGCTGATGAAGGAAGTGCGCGAAAAACGCGGCTACGCCTACAGCGTCTATTCCACCTTCGCCCCGCGCGTCTTGCCCGGCCCCTTCCAGATCGGCCTGCAGACCAAGCGGGAGCAGGCGCAGGATGCCTTGAAGGTGGTCGACGCGGTGCTGACGAAATTCCTCGCCGAGGGCCCGACCGCGCAGGAACTCGCCGCCGCCAAGAAAAACCTCATCGACGGCCAGGCGCTCCGCATCGACAGCAACGCCAAACTGCTGGCCCACCTGTCGTTGATCGGCTTTTATGGCCTGCCGCTCGACTACCTCGACCAATTCCCGCGCAAAGTTGCCGCCATCACCCAGGATGACGTCAAGGCGGCATTCCGGCGGCATGTGAAGCCGGAAAATCTCGTGACGGTGATTGTTGCCGCCGACTGATGTCGCGTATCCGCATCACCGGCGGCGCATGGCGCAGCCGTCTCATACAGGTCGCCGAGGCACCCGGCCTGCGGCCCACGCCGGATCGCGTGCGCGAAACCCTGTTCAACTGGCTGGGGCAGGATCTGACCGGCTGGCATTGCCTCGACCTGTTTGCCGGCAGCGGCATCCTCGGTTTCGAGTGCGCTTCGCGCGGGGCTGAGAGCGTGGTGCTGGTCGAGCGTGATCCAAGCGCCTTCGCGCGGCTCAGGCAGAACACCGCTGCGTTTGACTGCGCAGGGCTGCGGCTCGTGCGGGCGGATGCGCTAGAATTTGCAACCACGGCAAACGCTGCTTTCGATCTGATCCTGCTTGATCCGCCCTATCGACATGGCTGGCTGGACAAGGTGGCGCCGCTCTTGCCGGGGCTGGCCAGGCCCGGCATGCGGGTTTATGCCGAGGCGGAGCAGCGCATCGACTCACTGGGTGACTGGCAGACCGTAAAGCAAGGTCAGGCCGGCCAGGTTTTCTATCATTTGCTGGAACGCACATGAACAACGGCATCGCTGTCTATCCAGGCACCTTCGATCCCTTTACGCGGGGCCACGAGGATTTGGTGCGCCGCGCGGCGCGGCTCTTCGCCCATGTCGTCATCGGCATCGCCGCAAGCTCTGGCAAGCACCCGATCTTCTCGCTGGAAGAGCGCGTCGCGATGGCGCGCGAACTCACCCGCGACCTGCCGAACGTCAAGGTAATCGGCTTCTCCGGCCTGCTCATGGATTTTCTGCGCGAGCGCAATGCGCGGGTCATCGTGCGCGGCCTGCGCGCCGCCTCCGACTTCGAATATGAATTCCAGATGGCCGGCATGAACCGCCGCCTGCATCCCGACATCGAAACCCTGTTTCTCACGCCGGGCGAGCAGTACATGTTCATCTCGGCGACGATGGTGCGGGAAATCGCGCTCCTGGGGGGCGATGTTTCACAATTCGTGCATCCGCTGGTGGTTGAAAAACTGGCGGAAAAATTAAGGCAACAGACAAAGACTCAATAATCTGCAAGCGAGAGGAAAAAGCAATGGCCCTGATCATCACCGACGAATGCATCAATTGCGACGTGTGCGAGCCCGAGTGCCCGAACGGCGCGATTACGCAGGGTGACGAGATTTACATCATCGACCCCGACAAATGCACCGAATGCGTCGGCCACTACGACACCCCCCAGTGCCGCGAAGTCTGCCCCGTCGACTGCATCCCGGAAGACCCGGACCACGTCGAGACGAAGGATCAGTTGATGGCGAAGTTCAAGAAACTCACGGCCGGCTGAAAGGCGCAGCTGATTACCTCTGACAGCGTGGGCAGAAGTATGTCGAACGCTGCCCCTGCCTGATCGCCTTGATCGGGCTGCCGCAATTGAGGCAGGGTAGTCCGGCCCGATCGTAAACCTTGTGGCGGGTCTGGAAGCCGCCCATGCCGCCATCGGTTCCATGGAAATCCCGCAGCGTGCTGCCGCCGGCGCGAATCGCCGCTTGCAGGGTTTTCTTGAGCGTCGGGACCAGTCGTCCAAGACGTGCCAGCGATACTCGACCGGCCGCGCGACGCGGGTCGATGCCGGCGTCGAACAGGCTTTCCGCCGCATAGATGTTGCCGACGCCGACCACCAGACCAGAATCCATCAGCGCCGGCTTGATCGCCAGTTGGCGACCCGCCAGCGCGGCATGCAGCCAGTGGGCGGTGAATTCTCGCGTCAGCGGCTCGATACCCAGC
>JAUSBB010000062.1 GCA_030652245.1 Rhodocyclaceae bacterium
TCCTTCCTGGCCGCCCGTTTTGGCTGGGCCACGCCACTCTCGCTCAAGGCCAGCCTGGTATTCGAGCAGTCCTACGGCGGCGTGGAAGGCGACAGCGCCTCGCTGGCCGAACTCGCCGCCCTGCTCTCCGCCCTGTCGGGCATCCCGATCCGCCAGTCGCTCGCGGTCACCGGCTCGGTCAACCAGTTCGGCGTGGTGCAGCCGGTCGGCGGCATCAACGAAAAGATCGAAGGCTTCTTCGACATCTGCGCCGCGCGCGGCCTGTCCGGTGAACAGGGCGTGCTGATTCCCGCCGCCAATGTCTGCCACTTGATGCTGCGCCAGGAAGTCGTCGAGGCGGTGCGGCAGGGGCGTTTCCATGTCTGGCCCGTCAACAATATCGACGAGGCGATGGAACTGCTGACCGGCCTGCCCGCCGGTGAACCCGACACCAAGGGCGAGATTCCCGCCGGTTCGGTCAATTACCAGGTCGCCATGCAACTGGCCGAACTGGCGCAGATGCATCAGGACTATGCCGGACCGCAGCAGACGACCCGGCAGAGAAAAAAGAAGGCGAAACCCGCCCAATCGCCCAAAAAGCCCCCGCCCGCGCCCAAAGACAAGCCCCCCAGGCGCTAATTCGGCGCAAAGCGGCGCGCCACGATCCGTCGCCGCAACCACTTGCGCGCCTCCTCGGCCACCCCCAGCAGCAGGACGAATGGCAGCGCGAAGAGCCAGACGTCGACCGGCAAAGGCGCCGTGCCGAACAGGTGATTGCCCCACGGGGTATAGACGATGGCCAGCAGCAGAGCGGCCTCGGCGGCAAGACCGGCCAGCAGCAGGCGATTTTCGAACAAGGGGAAGCGCCAGGCGGGTAACAAGGGATGCCGGCAGACGAAGACATGGACCACCTGCGCCAGCACGATGGCGACGAGACAGGCGGTTGTCGCTGCAAGGTAGGCCGGATAAAGCGGATCGCCCGGCACGGGTATCTGGCCGTACTGCCAGTCGCTGGCGCCGAGCACGCAGAAGAATGCGGCCAGCGCCCCCAGCGCCTCGAGCGGGCCGAGGAACAGGTAGGCCCGCGCCAGCAACGGCCATGACAGCAGCCGCTCGTGGCGTGGCCGTGGCGGCCGGCGCATCACATCGGCATGCGGCCGCTCGGCGCCCAGCGCCAGCGCCGGCAGCATGTCGGTGCCGAGATCGACCGCCAGAATCTGGATCACGGTGAGCGGCAGCGGAATGCGGAACAGCACGAAAGCCAGGTAGGGCACGATCTCGGGGATGTTCGAGGTCAGGATGTAGGTGAGGAACTTGCGGATGTTCTCGAACACCGCGCGCCCTTCCTCGATGGCATTGACGATGGTGGCGAAATGGTCGTCGAGCAGCACGATATCGGCCGCTTCGCGGGCGACGTCGGTGCCGGACAGGCCCATGGCAATGCCGATGTCGGCAGTCTTCAACGCCGGTGCATCGTTGACGCCATCGCCAGTCACCGCGACGATCTCGCCCTTGCGCTGCAAGGCCTGGACGATGAGCATTTTCTGCTCGGCACTGACGCGGGCGAAGAGGATTTCGGGTGCATCGAGCGCCAGTTGCAGGTGGGCCGCATCCATGCGCCGCACCTGCTCGCCGGTGATCACCACCGGCCCCGGCGTGCGCACCACATCCACTTCGCGCGCCAGCGCCACTGCCGTGTGCGGGTGGTCGCCGGTGACCATGATGACGCGAATGCCGGCTTCATGGCAGCGCGTGACCGCCGCATGCACATCGGGGCGCGGCGGATCTTCGAGGCCGACCAGACCGCACAATTCCATGGCATCTTCGCTCGGTTCGCCAACTTCGGCTGCAACAGGCTTCCAGGCCAGCGCCAGCACGCGCATGCCCCGTCGGGTCATGTCTTCGTGGGCGCGGTGAAAAACGATCTGCGCTGCCGCATCGAAAGGCCGCGTCGCGTCGCCGTCGAGCCAGGTCGCGCACAACGGCAAGACGGTCTCGGGTGCGCCCTTGCACCACAGGAACCCCTCCCCCCCCGCTTCCCGCGAGACGACGGACATGCGCCGGCGTTCGGCATCGAACGGGATTTCGCCCGTGCGCTGACCGAGTTCGGGAATAGCCCCGGCGAACTGCCACAGGGCGATTTCCATCGGGTCGCCGCTGGGTGCCAAAGTTCCCTCGGTTCCCTCGGCCCCCTCGGGAAACTTGAGGCCGTGGCAGAAGCGGGCAACGGCGCGCAACCGCAGGTCGTCGGCGCGTGGCCAGCGCTCGGCCGCGAGATGATGACGCCCGCCGACGAAGAGTTCCCGCACCGTCATGCGATTCTGCGTCAGGGTGCCGGTCTTGTCGGTCAGGATGACCGTTGCGCTGCCCAGCGTTTCGACCGCTGGCAGATGACGCACCAGCGCATTGCGCTTGGCCATGCGCTGGGTCGCCATGGCCAGGGAGAGCGTCACCGTCGGCAGCAGCCCCTCCGGCACATTGGCCACGATGATGCCGATGGCGAACATGAAATTGACCCAGAACGGCAGGCCGATGGCTTGGCCGATGGCAAAGAACAGGATGCCCAGACCCAGCGCAAGCATGGCGACCAGGCGCGAAACGCGGCGGATTTCAATCTGCAACGGCGATTCGACTTCACCGGCGGTCTGCGCCAGGTGGGCAATGCGGCCGAATTCGGTGCGCATGCCGGTCGCGTAAACGACGGCGCTGCATTCGCCCGCGACGATCAGCGTGCCGGCCAGCACCAGGCTGCGCGCGGCCAGCGGATCGGCCGTCGCATCGACCGCCGCCGCGGCGCTGCGCGCCATGGGTTTCGACTCGCCGGTCAGCGTGGCGAGGCTCACGCGCAGGCCCCAGCTCTCGACCAGACGGCAATCCGCCGGCACCTTGACGCCTTCGGCCAGCAGCACCAGATCGCCGGGCACCAGTTCGGCCGCCGGCACTTCGCGGGTATGGCCGTCGCGCCGCACCTCGACCTGTTGCGGCAGCAACTGGCGCAATGCCGCCAGCGCCTGTTCGGCACGATAGGTCTGCCAGAAGGAAAAACAGCCGTTGACGACGATCACGCCGACGATGGCCAGGCCCAGTTCGGCCATGCCCTGACCCGGATCGTAGTGCGCAGCCAGAAAGGCCAGACCTGCCGCCAGCCAAAGAATCAGCGCAAAGAAATGGCTGAATTCGCGCAGCAGCGTCAGCCACAAGGGCTCGCGGGCGGCAGCCTCGACCCGGTTGAAGCCGAATTCCGCCAGACGCCTGCGCGCCTCGTCTGCCGACAAGCCCTGCGCACCGCTTCTCAACGCGGCCAGCGCCGCCTCGGGCGTCTGCTGGGCAATGCTCATGCCGGGAGAAGAATTCATGTTCGCAAAACCCGTGTGGGTTCCACCCCAAAACCAGATGCGACAAGGCACCGTATAGAAAAACTCGCTCAACAATGCGTCGGCAAGCCTTGCACCCATCATAGGTGGAAGCTGCGCCTGTCGCCAACATTCCAAATAATCATAAATTTAAGTTCTATATTTTGAGCGAGATGGGTTTGGTTGGGAGCAATCATGGTGTCGCCGCAGGAAATTGAATTGACGCGCAGTTCCTACTACGAAGCCACTGTGGTGCGGCCGTTGTCTCGTGCGCCGCTGTCCGGACGCATCGCAGCAGATGTCTGTGTGGTGGGCGGTGGTTACGCCGGTTTGTCGGCAGCGCTTGAACTGGCGGAGCGTGGTTACACGGTGGCGCTGCTGGAGGCGCAACAGGTCGGCTGGGGGGCGTCCGGCAGGAATGGCGGCCAGGCGCTGGTCGGTTTCGGTTTCGCCGGCCAGGAGGCGATCGAGGTGCAATTGCACGCCATGGATGCACGCCGCGCCTGGGACATCTCGGTTGAGGCCTTGCAGTTGCTGCATGCGCGCATCGACCAACATGCCATCGAATGCGATTACGTGCCCGGTCAACTGAGTCTGGCCGTCAATGCCAGAAAGGCGCGGGCGCTGAAGGCGTGGGTCGAGCATGTGGCGCGCGCCTACGACTATCCGCTGCATTTCATCAGTCCCGACGAAGTGGGCAACTGGATCGCCAGCGAGCGCTTTCATGCCGGTGCCTTCGATCCGCAATCGGGCCACCTCCATCCCCTGAAATTTTGTCTCGGCCTAGCCGCCGCGGCGCGAACTGCCAATGTGCGGATCTTCGAAAATTCAGCGGCCATCCGGATCGAGCGCGGCGCCAACCCCGTCGTCATAACCACTGCGGGCGAGGTCTCCTGCCGCTTCGTCGTGCTGGCCGGCAATGTCTACCTGGGTGAATTCGGCAAGCGCGTTGCGCCGGAACTGATGCCGCGGATCATGCCGGTAGGCACCTACATCATCGCCACCGCTCCGATGGACAAGGCGCGCGCCGACGCGCTGATCCGGCAACGGGCGGCGGCGTTCGACACCAATCTGGTGCTCGACTATTTCCGCGTGACCGCCGACCATCGGCTGCTCTTTGGCGGCGGCGAAAGCTACAGCACCGCTACACCGCGCAATCTGGCGGGGCGGATGCGGCAACGGATGCTGGCGGTCTTTCCGCAACTGGCGGATCTGCCCGTGCCCTATGTGTGGGGCGGCTTCGTCGATATCACCATGAATCAGGCGCCCGATTTTGGCCGGCTGGGCAGCAACATCTATTACCTGCAAGGCTTTTCCGGCCATGGGCTGGCGCTGGCGGTGATGGCAGGCAAGCTGGTGGCCGAGACCATTGCCGGACAGGCGGAACGCTTCGATCTGTTGTCGCGCATCAAGCATCATGCGTTTCCGGGCGGCGCGCTGCTGCGCACGCCAGCGCTGGTGCTGGGGATGCTCTATTACCGGCTGCGGGAACTGTTTTAAGGGGTGCCAGATGAAACCAGAGATCAGAAAAGCGCAGCTTCCCGGCAAGCTGGTGATGGTGGGTTTTGGCTGTATTGGCCAGGCCATGCTGCCATTGCTGTTTCGCCACCTTGATATCCGCCCGCAACAGATCAGGATAGTTGCCACGAGCGAGAAAGGCGCAGCCATCGCCCGTGAATTCGGCGTTGCCATCACGCAGCAGCGGCTGACCAGAGAAAATTATCGCGCCGTGCTCGAGCCGCTGCTGGGCAAGGACGATTTCCTGCTCAATCTCTCGGTCGATGTCTCCAGCCTGGCGCTGATTGAATTATGCCGCCAACGCGCAGCGCTTTACCTCGACACCAGCATCGAACCTTGGCCCGGCGGTTACACCGATTGTTCGAAGCCGGTAGCACAGCGCACCAATTACGCGCTGCGCGAGGCGGTACTGGCCTACGGGCGCGCTAACAGATTAGGCCCGACCGCAGTGGTGACGCAAGGCGCCAACCCCGGCCTGGCTTCAGTGTTTGTCAAACAAGCGCTGCTCGATGTCGCGCTGGATAGCGGTGTCGCGGTGGGAAAGTCGACATGTCATGAGGACTGGGCCAGGCTAGCCTGTCGTCTCGGCATCAAGGCGATCCATATCGCCGAACGCGATACCCAGACTACGGCACGACGCAAGCAGCGCGGCGAATTCGTCAATACCTGGTCGGTGGCTGGTTTCATCTCCGAAGGGCTCCAGCCCGCGGAACTCGGGTGGGGCACGCATGAGCGGCATTGGCCGGCCGACGGCGCGCGGCATGAGGCGGGCTGCGATGCCGCCATCTTTCTCAACCGCCCCGGCGCCGCCACCCGCGTGCGCAGCTGGACGCCCCTCGAAGGGGCTTACCAGGGTTTCCTGATCACCCACGGCGAGTCCATCTCCATCGCCGATCACCTGACGCTCAAGGAAAACGGTGTCGTGGTCTACCGGCCAACGGTCCATTATGCCTACCACCCCTGTGATGATGCGCTCTTGTCGATACACGAAATGGCGGGCAAGAACTGGCAGCCGCAGCGCAACCAGCGGATCATCCGCGACGAGATCGCCGCCGGCATGGATGAGCTGGGGGTGCTGCTGATGGGCAGCGCCAAGGGAGTCTATTGGTACGGATCGCGCCTCTCCATCGAACAGGCGCGGCAACTCGCTTCCCACAACAATGCCGCCAGCATGCAGGTAGCTGCCGGGATTCTGGGCGGCATGGTGTGGGCGCTGCGCAATCCACGGGCTGGCGTCGTGGAGCCGGACGATCTCGATTATGAAATGGTGCTGGAGATCGCCCGACCCTATCTCGGCGAGGTGCTGGGGGTGTATGGCGAGTGGACCCCGCTGCGCGACCGGGGCCGGCTCTTCAGCGAGGAACTGGACGATGACGACCCGTGGCAATTCAAAAATATCCGCGTGAGCTAGCTGTCCTGATGCCGTGGCACTGGGGGTGGAGTCGCGGCCTGTGGCGGAATCAATCGTCACGATGGGTTCGACCAAGAGCAACCATCTCTATAATCAACTCATCTCCATTGCATACTAGCCAGCCATGACCCCAGCCGACCTTGCAGTCCTTGAGACGGTAGTCCACGCTGCTGCGCGCGAGGAATTGCTTGAACGCTTTCGCCGCACCACACGCCACGAGAAGGCGGACGGCAGTTGGTTGACCGAGGCCGACCTGGCGATGCAGTCGCGCCTGAAGTCGGCGTTGGCGGAACGGCACCCCGGCATCGCCTTGCTCGGCGAAGAAATGACCGCGGCGGAACAGCAACGGCTGCTGGTCGAGGCCGGCGCGGCTCCTGGCGATGAAGCAAGCGGGCTGTGGATTCTCGATCCACTCGACGGCACCAGCAACTTCGCCGCCGGCATCCCGCTGTTCGCCGTTTCGCTGGCCCTGATGCGTCAAGGCCGCATCGAGGCCGGCATCGTTTTCGACCCGATTCACGATGAATCCTTCGCCGCCCTGCGCGGTCACGGCGCCACGCTCAACGGCGCGGCACTGCTCGCCCCGTCGCCCGGCATCCCGCTCGCCAAGGCCACGGCCTGCATCGACTTCAAGCGCCTGCCCGCCACGCTGGCCGCGCGCATCGCTGCGACGCCACCCTACTCGTCGCAGCGCTCGATCGGCTCGGTGGCGCTCGACTGGTGCTGGGTGGCGGCGGGCCGCTTCCATCTATATCTGCATGGCCGCCAAAGCCTGTGGGACTATGCCGCCGGCAGCCTGATCCTCGCCGAGGCCGGCGGCCATGCCGACACCCTCGACGGCCGCCCCGCGCAACTGGACCTCGTGCCGCGTTCAGCCGTCTGCGCCGCCGACCGGCGCCTGTTCGAGCAATGGCTCGACTACCTGCGGGCAAACTGAACCCTTCTCCCGGCAGTGGCTTCACTCAGTTGAACCTCCGTCATACGCCAACGATCCAGATTCTCTTCAATCCCGGCACTGATCAGGCGCTTGCGGAATATACTTGTTCGTATATAATCTGACCATGCCCGAAAACGAAAAGCCGTTGGAATGGATCGGCAGCAGCCACAAGGACCTGATGGCATTGCCTGCCGACTTAAGGCGATTTTTCGGTTACGCGCTTTCCCTTGCTCAAGCGGGCGATCAACACGATGCCGCAAAGGTACTCAAAGGCTTTGGCTGCGCCGGGGTGCTTGAGGTTGTCGAGGACAATGCCGGCGGCACCTATCGTGCCGTCTATACCGTGAAGTTCGCCGAAGCTGTATTTGTCCTGCATTGCTTCCAGAAAAAGAGCAAGCGTGGAATCGCAACGCCGAAAGAGGATATAGCCATCATCCGCGCCAGGCTGAAAGTTGCCGAGGCGCTTGCCAAGGAGCTAAGAAATGAAAAAACGAATCATTGACGATGTTGAGGTGCAACGCAGTTCTGGCAATGTCTTTGCCGATTTGGGTCTGCCCGATGCCGACAAGCTCAAGATCAAATCCGGTTTAGTGATCGAGATCAGGAAGGCCATGCGCCGGCTTGGGCTTACCCAGCAAGAAGCAGCAAAGCGCATGGGGATCACCCAACCGAAGGTGTCCGACATGATGCGTGGCGACTTTTCCAATCTGTCCGAGCGCAAGCTGATGGATTGCCTGAACCGGCTCGGCTACGACATCGAAATCAAGGTGAAGCCAGCCGCCGATTCGGTTGGGCATTTGATGCTGGCTATAGCTTGACGGTTGACGGCCAGCAAGAGACGTTGGTCTTCTGCGGTACTAGGTCGACATTGAACCTTGAGCGGTCATTGAGAAGGCTACGCCTGGACACCTACTGCTGGCTAGGAACAATCTTTGTTTGACACCAATACAGCGAGCAACTTAGGCAGATAATGTATTTCCATTTGCCGACATGCAACATACCATTGGCATTCGTTTGACTGTAGTTCCCTTTTGGGTTCTTCATGGAACATGAATATGGTGACCGTGGCGATAGCTGCAATTCGAATACATTTAAAAGTAGCTACTAGGAGATCGATCATGAGGGGTAGTTTGTGCCAAGTTGCGATGTTTGCCTTACTTTCCACAATTAGCCTTACCTCGGGTGCTGAAGACAAATCTGGCCGTTTCATGAGAGGCGGAGGCCCCGGCGCTGTTGATTGCCCGAAATTTGTTCAGTCAATGGATAATGCAAAGAAGAGCGGTATAGGCACATTGGACTATCTGA
>JAUSBB010000066.1 GCA_030652245.1 Rhodocyclaceae bacterium
GCGCGAGGCGGAACAGTTGCAACAGCGCAAGGCGGCGGACGCGGCCGCGCAGGAATTGGCCAATCTCAAATCGCAACAGTCCAGTCTGGCCCGCGCCGGAGAAATGAACAAATACATTGCCGCCATCCGCGGCAAGGTGCGCGGCAATATCGTCCTTCCGCCGGACATCAAGGGCAATCCCGAGGCCGTCTTCGAAGTCACCCAATTGCCGTCCGGTGAAATACTCCACGTCAAACTCAAAAAAACTTCCGGCAACCCGGCCTGGGACAGCACCACCGAGCGCGCCATTCTCAAATCGAGTCCGTTGCCCAAGCCTGCGCAGAGCGAGTTATTCAGTCGCACGCTGGAACTGACCTTCCGACCACGGGAAGACTGAGAGCCGGTATAATCACAACCCCATGAAAAAGCTCAAATCTCTGTTTTTTGTCGGTATTTTTCTCGCGACGGCGGCAAGCGTTTCCCTGGCCCAACTGTCGATCGAAATTACCGGTGCGGGCGCACACCGTATTCCCGTCGCCGTCACGGATTTTGCTGGGGAGCGTGTCATTTCGCAGGCATTGACTTCGGTGGTGCGCTCCGACCTTGAACGTAGCGGCCTGTTCCTGATGGTCGATGCGGCCGGCGCGCTGTTGAACGAGGGCGCCGTCCCCAATTATCCCGAGTGGAAAGCGAAGGGCGCCGACGCGCTGGCGGCCGGCAGCGTCAATGTCATGCCGGATGGCCGTTACGAAACCCGCTTTCGCCTGCACGATACCCAGAAGCAGGCGGCGATCGCCGGGCAAGCGCTTGCCCACAACGCCACCCAGATACGCACGACGGCACACCGTATCGCCGACATCATCTACGAAAAACTCACCGGCGAACGCGGCATCTTTTCGACCCGCATCGCCTATGTCATGAAGAGCGTTGGGCGTTACGAGTTGCAGATTGCCGATGCTGACGGCAATGGCGCGCAGGTGGCACTGGCCTCGAAGGAGCCGATCATTTCGCCGGCCTGGTCCCCGGATGGCGGGCGCCTGGCCTACGTTTCCTTCGAGGCGAAGAAACCGGTGGTTTATGTGCATGACCTCGTCACCGGCCGCCGCCATGTCGCCGCCAATTTCAAGGGCTCGAACTCGGCGCCGGCCTGGTCCCCCGATGGCGCCAGGCTGGCGGTGGTGCTGACCAAAAACGGCAATTCGCAGTTGTATGTCGTCAATGTCGATGGCAGCGGCGTGACAAGGCTGGCCGGCTCCAGCGGCATCGACACCGAACCGCAGTTTTCGCCCGACGGCGCGTTCATCTATTTCACTTCGGATCGCGGCGGCAGCCCGCAGATTTACCGCCAGCCCGTGGACGGCGGCCCGGCGCAACGGATTACCTTTGATGGCAGCTACAACGTCACGCCACGCCTGTCGCCCGACGGCAAAAGCCTGGCCTATGTTTCTCGTGACAGCGGTCGCTTCCGCGTGACCATCATGGATCTTGGCACGCGCCAGACGCAAATCCTCACCGACACGGCCAAGGACGAGTCACCCAGTTTTTCCCCGAATGGGCGCATGATTTTGTTCGCCACCGAGGTCGGCGGGCGCGGCGTACTCGCGGCGGTATCCACCGATGGTCGCGTCAAACATCGCCTTTCAGTGCAGGCTGCGGATGTCCGCGAACCCGCCTGGGGGCCATTAAACAAATAGTCTTCAGCCTAATCCATCACATAAAACCCATAGGACAACTCAGCCATGCGCAAATTTTTCACCCTTTCCATCTCCCTGATTTTCCTGGCCGGCCTGGTTGGCTGTGGCAGCCAACCCCCAGCTCCCGAGCAAGCCGGTGCCGGCGTTGAGGACCGCACCCCCAGCGCGGTTTCCACCGCTCCGGTCACCCCGGTAACCGTTGGCCAGGGTGACTTGTACGGCATCGCCGCGCTGAAGGACCCGAAAAGCCCGCTGTCCAAACGCAGTATCTATTTCGACTACGACAGCTATGTCGTGAAGGACGAATTCAAGTCGCTGCTTGATCACCACGCCAAGTTTCTCGTCAAGAATGGCCAGATGAAGATGTTGATTCAGGGCCATGCCGACGAGCGCGGCAGCCGCGAATACAACCTGGCGCTCGGCCAGAAACGTGCCGAGGCTGTCAGAAAAGCCTTGATACTGCTCGGTGCCAAAGACGCGCAACTTGAGTCGGTCAGTCTCGGTGAGGAAAAACCTGCCTGCGTGGATCAATCCGAATCCTGCTGGGCGCAAAACCGTCGTGGTGACATGCTTTATTCCGGCGAGTTTTAAGTCATGTCGCGCCTGGCACTCCTGTTGATCTCCGCGGCGTTGCTCTTGCCTGCCACGGCGGCGCAGGCTGGCCTCTTCGACGACGAAGAGGCACGCCGGCAGATCAGGGAGTTGCGCGCCGAACTGAATCAGACCAGCGAAGTGCTGTCGCGCCGCGTCGATGCCGCCAATCAGAATCAGCTTGATTTTTCCAATCAGGCCGAGGCATTGCGTTCCAGCGTGGCGCGATTGACCGGACAGATCGAGGTTTTGACGAACTCGCTGGATACGGCGCACAAACGCCAGCAAGATTTTTACGTCGACCTCGACAACCGCCTGCGCAAGCTGGAAACTACCGCCAGCGCAACGTCCGCATCAACTTTGCCCGCTGAAGCCAAGCCTGACCCGCAAGCCGAGATGCGCGACTACGAGGCTGCGCTGGGCCATTTTCGCACCGGCAAATACAAGGAAGCCCAGACGGCTTTCGAGACTTTTGTCACCCAGCACCCCAAGTCTGCGCTCCTGCCCAACGCCCACTACTGGCTAGGATCGAGCCTTTACCAGCAAAAACAATTTGCCCGCTCGGCGACGGTTTTTGGCCAGGTGGCCGCAAACTGGCCGAATGATGCCAAGACGCCGGATGCCCTTTTGGCGCAGGCCAATGCCCTGACCGAAGTCAAGGACGACAAGGGCGCGATAAAGGCACTGGAAACACTGGTGGAGAAATATCCCGCCAGTCCGGCCGCCGAGACCGCCAGGAATCGCCTGAAAGCGCTCGCGCCGAAGAAAAAGCGGTGAAGCTGTGGTAGTGAAGAGCGGCCCAGCCGCGCTTGGCCCGGCAGTGACTTCGCCGGCCGCAGAGAAGCTGCCCGCAGTACGAACGCTGCGCATTAGCGAAATCTTTCATTCCCTGCAAGGCGAATCGACCCGCGTGGGCTTGCCCACCGTTTTTGTGCGGCTGACCGGCTGCCCGCTGCGCTGTACCTGGTGCGACACCGCCCACGCTTTCACTGGCGGCGAATCCCTCGCGATTGCAACCATCCTCGACCGCGTCGCCGCTTTTGCTTGTCCGACCGTCTGCGTTACCGGCGGCGAACCTCTGGCGCAGGGCAACTGCCAGTTATTGCTGACAGCCCTGGCGGACGCCGGATTTTCCGTCTCTCTGGAAACCTCCGGCGCACTCGATATCGGTGCAGTCGATCCGCGCGTTTCCCGCATCGTCGACCTGAAAGCGCCAGACTCCGGCGAAAGCGCAAGAAATCGCTGGGAAAATATCGACCTCCTGCGCCCTATCGACGAAATCAAGATCGTCCTCGCTTCGCGCAGCGACTATGACTGGGCGGTAGCGGCGTGTCACCAGCGCCGACTTTTTGAACGCTGCACAGTCCTGTTTTCGCCGGTCTGGAACGCCCTACCTCCAGCGCATCTGGCCGAGTGGGTATTGAAGGATCGTCTGCCAGTCCGCTTGCAATTGCAATTACACAAAGTGCTGTGGGGCGAGGAGCGCGGCAGGTAAGCTATGGCCCACTCCATCCAAAAACGCGCGGTAGTCCTGCTTTCCGGCGGACTCGACTCAGCCACCTGTCTGGGCCTTGCCCGCGCCGAAGGCTTTGCCTGTCACTGCCTTTCGGTCGACTACGGCCAACGTCATGCCGCCGAACTCACCGCTGCGGCGCGGGTTGCCAAGTCACTCGGCGCAGCCGAGCACCGCGTTGTCCATCTCGACATTGGCCAGTTTGGCGGCTCCGCCCTGACCGACGCCGCCATCGCCGTCCCGACCAGTGGTGTCGCTCCCGGCATCCCCGTCACCTACGTGCCCGCCCGCAACACAATCATGCTGGCGCTGGCGTTGGGCTGGGCGGAAATACTGCAAGCGCGAGATATTTTTGTCGGCGTGAATGCCGTCGATTACTCCGGCTACCCTGATTGCCGTCCGGAATTCATCCGGGCCTTCGAGACCATGGCCAATCTGGCCACCAAGGCCGCCGTGGAAGGGCATCCGCTCAAACTGCGCGCCCCGCTGATCGATCTTTCCAAAGCGGAAATCATCCGCCGTGGTATCGCGCTCGGCATCGATTATTCCCTGACGGTCTCGTGTTACCAGGCCGATGCGGAAGGCCGTGCCTGTGGCCTGTGCGACGCCTGCCGCCTGCGTCGCGAGGGATTTACCGTCGCCGGACAGCCCGATCCCACACGTTACCGATCAGTTTAGGGAAGCGCATCACGCCGCAAAAGTCCAGAGAAAAAATCGGCAACTTAGGTTTGACACTGCATTGAATTCTCAATAGAATGCTCGGCTTTCCGGGTGGTTAGCTCAGTTGGTAGAGCAGTTGGCTTTTAACCAATTGGTCACAGGTTCAAATCCTGTACCACCCACCAGCACCAAAAAAGGCCACCTCTCGGGGTGGCCTTTTTCATTTCCGAATTCAGCGTATCCACGCCTTCAGGTGAATGGCGGAGCATGCGCTTCGCACTGATAAAAAATCGTCTCCCCAAAGCAAAAACGCCCCGCATCGATTGATGCGGGGCGTTTTCATGTAGGGATAGTCTGGTGCTGACCTACTTTCGCGGGCGGAAGCCCACTATCATTGGCGCGGTCCTGTTTCACGGTCCTGTTCGGGATGGGAAGGG
>JAUSBB010000058.1 GCA_030652245.1 Rhodocyclaceae bacterium
AAGCAGATGCCGCCCGCCGCCATCGTCGACCATCTGACGCGGGTGCTGGCGGCCGAGGGGGTGGACTGTGAAGCAACCGCATTGCGCCATCTGGCCAAGGCAGCCGCCGGCTCGATGCGCGATGCGCTTTCCCTGCTCGACCAAGCCATCGCCCATGGCGCGGGCCGCATCGAGGAGGAAGGGGTGCGCGCCATGCTGGGCACGGTGGGCGACGATCATCTCTACGCGCTGCTCGACGGGCTGGCCGCCGGCGACATTCACGCCATGCTGGCCGTGGCTGAAGCCATGGAAGCGCGCAGCCTCAGTTTCGATTCGGCCTTGCAGGAACTGGCCACGCTGTTTCATCGCATCGCGCTGGTGCAATTCGCGCCCACCGCCATCCTCGACGTGGCGGAGCGCGAGCGTCTCGCGCCCTATGCCGAACGCCTGGACGCCGAGTTTCTGCAACTGTGTTACCAGATCGCCATTCACGGCCGCGACGAACTGGCGCTGGCGCCCGACGAGGCCGCCGGTTTCGGCATGGTGCTGTTGCGTTTGCATGCCTTTCGTCCCGATAGTGCAAAGGTCAACGCAAAAGTCGGCGCTGGCAGGACGGCGCCTCCCGCCGTCATCGCGCCTGCCCCGGTTACAGCAGCACCTTTATCGGCACCGGCACCGACGCCGGCACCGACGCCGACGCGAGTGCAACCTGCACCCACGGACGACTGGCACGCACTGGTAGCGCAACTGCCGCTCACCGGCATGGCGCGCCAACTCGCCCAGCATTGCGAACTGGCGAGCCTGACCGAAACCCGGATCACCCTGCGTCTGTCGCCGGTGCACAAACACCTGTTGCCGCAGCAGGAAAAATTGCAGGCCGAACTGCAAAAGCACCATGGCCGACCGCTGGCCCTGAAAATCGAGCTGACCGAGACGGCCGGCGAGACGCCCAAGGCGCGCGCCGACAACGAAAAGCGCGAACGTCAGGATCAGGCCATTGCCGCCATCGAAGGCGACCCCTTCGTGCGCGAGGTGTGTGATCTGTTTGACGCCAGCATCGACGAATCCACCATAAAACCAATCTGAGGACGACTACATGTTGAACAAAGGCGGCATCGCCAACCTGATGAAACAGGCGCAGAAAATGCAGGAAAACATGAGCAAGGCGCAGGAAGAACTGGCCAATATCGAAGTCGAAGGCCAGTCCGGTGCTGGCGCCGTCAAGATCGTGATGACCTGCAAGCATGATGTGAAGCGCGTCACCATCGATCCATCCGTCATGGACGACAAGGAAATGCTCGAAGACCTGATCGCCGCCGCGTTGAACGACGCCAACCGCCGCGCCGAAGCCACGTCGCAGGAGCGCATGGGCTCGCTGACCGCCGGCCTGCCGCTGCCGCCGGGCATGAAGCTGCCGTTCTGAGATTAATTCGATGCCGCAGCGCATTCTTTTTGTTTGCATGGGCAACATCTGCCGATCACCGACGGCGGAGGGCGTGACGCGGGCGCTGGCCGAGCGGGCGGGCGTGGCGATAAACTTCGAGATCGATTCGGCGGGCACCCACGGCTATCACATCGGCAAGGCCCCGGATGCGCGTGCCACCAAGGCAGCCGCGGAGCGCGGTTACGACCTGTTGCCGTTGCGCGGGCGGCGGGTCGGTGACGAGGATTTCGTGCGCTTCGATTACATCCTGGCGATGGATCGGGACAATCTGGAATTACTGACGCAGGCCTGCCCGGCCGAGCATCGGGGCAAGCTTGGCCTGTTTCTGGAATTCGGGGCGGGACGCACGGGCGCAGAGGTGCCCGACCCGTATTACGGCGGTGCCGACGGTTTTGAACTTGTGCTCGACATGATCGAGGAAGCGGCCAACGGGCTGCTGGAGCGGCTCGGCAAACGGTAGGTTGCAGATTGCGGCAAGCCAAAAAAAAAGCGCTGCAGTTCATGCAGCGCTTTTTTTACGTCTGGCGAGTACTTACGCTTTGGGTTGCGTTTCCACCATTTGCAGCGGCTCGGCGGGAATGACCATGGCAGGCTTCGGCTTGCGGCCGAGGGGTTTCGCTTCACTCGGTGCGACTGCTGCTGCCACTGCATGCGAGGTTTCGACCATCTGCAATCCGGCTTGCTGCAAGTTGGCCGTCAGGTCGACAACCGGCGGGGGCGGCGTTACAGCGGCCGCGGGTAGCGTTGTTGGAAGCTCAGTGGTAACAGGCGTGGCCGCAGGCGCGCTGATCAACACGGGCGCCGGTGCTTCGGCCGGGGCCGTTGCGATCAGTTCCTCTGGCGCTGGTGCTTCAATGACCGAGGCCACCGGAGCGGGTGTCGGCATTGCGGCGGCCGGCTCTTGGGGCTCTTCCGAAATCGCCTGACGTTCTTCCTGCGCAAAAGTCGGCGCTGGCTGGACGGCGGTAGTATCGGCGAGCAGGGGTGTTTCCACCGGCGTGACGCCAGCGACGGCTTCAGCCGCAACGGCGGCCTCGCCCGCTGCAACGGCAACGGTTTCGACTTCCTCGTTGCGGCGCGATTCGCCCCGGCCGCGGCCTCCGCGCCGGCCGCGCCGACGGTTGCCTTCGCCCGCGGATTCGGCGGCGGGAGGTTCGGTCGGGTTCACGGCCACGAGGACGGGCGCTTCCCTTTGGGGCGCCTCGCCCTCGGCAGGTTTTGGCCTGGCTGGACGAGCGTCGGTGCCGCCGGGCGTCGTGGTTTCAGCGGGGCGCGCTTCTGCGCCCCGGTTGCCGCGCCTTGCCTCATTGCCTTTTTCGCCGCGCTCCTTGCGGTTTTGGCGATTGTCGCGATCTCCGGCTTCGCTGCGCTCCTTGCGTTCGCCACGCTCCTTGCGTTCGCCGCGCTCAAGTCCTTCCCGGTTATCGGTGCGGCCCCGGCCGCCACGGCCCCCACGGCCACCACTGTCGCTGCGTTCGCCTCGCTCGCTGCGTTCGCGGCGGATGGGTTTGTCGGTTTTCTGGGCGGGGGTTTCGGCCGTTGCTTCGGCCTTTTTGCCGCCCGAGAACCAGGCAGCGATCCTGGCGAACAGGCCAGGCGCCGGTGCGGGCAGAGGCGCTTCTTTCGGTGCGACGATCGGCGCCGGCTGATCTGGCGTGATGCCCTTGACCATCGCTTCGGCGCGGGCCGGTTTGCCTTCGGTTTGCGCCGCGATAGCGGCGTTTTCTTCCTCGGCGGGCTTTACGGCCATCTCATAGCTGGCCAGGGTGGCGCCATCCTGGGTGAGCTGGTCGTGGCGCAGGCGGGTGATTTCGTGCTGCGGCGTTTCGAGATGACGATTCGGGATGATCAGCAGATTGGCGCGGTGGCGCATTTCGATGCGGGCGATATCCACGCGCTTCTCGTTGAGCAGGAAGGTGCCGACTTCGATGGGCACCTGGACATGCAAGGCGCCGGTGTTTTCCTTCATCGCTTCCTCTTCGAGGATGCGCAGGATGTGCAAGGCGGCCGATTCAATGCTGCGGATATGCCCGGTGCCGGTGCAGCGTGGGCAGGTGATATAGCTGGTTTCGGCGAGCGCCGGGCGCAGCCGCTGACGGGACAATTCGAGCAGGCCGAAGCGCGAGATCTTGCTGGTCTGGACGCGGGCGCGGTCAAAATGCAGGGCGTCCTTCAGGCGGTTTTCGACATCGCGTTGGCTCTTGGCCGATTCCATGTCGATGAAGTCGATGACGTTCAGGCCGCCCAGGTCGCGCAGGCGCAACTGGCGGGCGATTTCGTCGGCGGCTTCGAGGTTGGTGCGCAGGGCGGTTTCCTCGATGTCGGCGCCCTTGGTGGAGCGGCCGGAGTTGACGTCCACCGAGACCAGGGCTTCGGTATGGTCGATGACTATCGCGCCGCCGGAGGGCAGGGTAACCTGCCGCGAATAGGCCGACTCGATCTGGTGTTCGATCTGGAAGCGCGAAAACAAGGGCACGTCATCGTTGTAGCGTTTGACCCGCGCGACGTTGCCGGGCATGACGTGGCTCATGAACTGCTGCGCCTGCTCGTAGATGTCGTCCGTGTCGATGAGAATTTCGCCGATCTCGGCGTGGAAATAGTCGCGGATGGCGCGGATCACCAGGCTGGATTCCTGATAGATCAGGAAGGCGCCGTTCTGGGATTTTGCAGCGCCGTCGATGGCGTTCCACAGTTGCAGCAGGTAGTTGAGGTCCCACTGCAATTCTTCCGTGCTGCGCCCGATGCCGGCGGTGCGGGCGATCAGGCTCATGCCGCCGGGGACTTCGAGCTGGTCCATCACTTCGCGCAGTTCCTGGCGGTCCTCGCCCTCGATGCGGCGCGAGACGCCGCCGCCGCGCGGGTTGTTGGGCATCAGCACCAGATAGCGGCCGGCCAGCGAAACGTAAGTGGTAAGCGCGGCGCCCTTGTTGCCGCGCTCGTCCTTTTCGACCTGGACGATCAGTTCCTGGCCGACCTTGAGGGCGTCCTGAATCCGTGCGCGACCGGCTTCGACGCCGGGCAGGAAATAGCTCTTCGAAACTTCCTTGAACGGCAAAAAGCCGTGACGCTCGGCGCCATAATCGACAAAGGCGGCTTCGAGGCTGGGCTCGATGCGGGTGATGACTGCCTTGTAGATATTGCTCTTGCGTTGTTCCTTGTTGGCCGACTCGATATCGAGGTCAATGAGTTTTTGACCATCGACGATCGCGACGCGGAGTTCCTCGGCCTGCGTCGCATTGAACAGCATGCGTTTCATGTGTGCTCCCACGCGCAGGCAGGATCAGCACGACAAATCACACCGCTAGATAATTGCGGCGTTGGTCATGTTTGCGGATTCAGGTTCATCGGTATTTTGAGTGACGGACTGGGCAAATGGAGGATGATCTGTCGGACGGCGATGCCGGTAATCTTGGTGAACCGGCAGCGCGTATCAAAGTCTGCGTTGCGCGAAATAAATGTCTAGAGACGAAGTAGTATCGCTGCCTCAGGCGAGCGACCTACATTGGGGCTGTGACAACATCGCCGAACGACGCCCCGGAACCGCTTCGTGTCTCCGGGCACGCCGTCCGAAGACGGTCAAGCTTTGGCATTATATTGCGAATGAATGAGTTAAGTAAAGATTCCGTCACATTTCTTGAGGTTGGCGAAGATGGCGCCGGGCAGCGCATCGACAATTTTTTGTTGAAGCGCCTCAAGGGCGTGCCGAAAAGTCACGTTTATCGCATCCTGAGAAGCGGCGAAGTGCGCGTGAACAAGGGCCGGGCGACGGCCGACCGGCGTCTGGCGCTGGGCGACCGGGTGCGCGTGCCGCCGGTGCGGGTGGCTGAAAAGACCGACGATACCCCCGCGCCGCCACGGGAATTCACCGTGGTTTTCGAGGACGCGGCGCTGATCGTCATCGACAAACCGGCCGGGGTGGCGGTGCACGGCGGCAGCGGGGTCAGTTTCGGCGTGATCGAGCAGTTGCGGCAGGCGCGGCCGCAGGCGAAGTTTCTGGAACTGGCGCATCGGCTCGACCGGGAAACCTCGGGTTTGCTGATCATCGGCAAGAAGCGCTCGGCGCTGACCCGCCTGCATGACCAGTTTCGCGAGGGGGCGATCGACAAGCGCTACCTGGCGCTGGTCAAGGGGGCCTGGCGCGACCCGTTGCGTCATGTGAAGCTGCCCCTGCTCAAGTATCTGACACCGGAAGGCGAGCGGCGCGTGCGGGTCTCGCCCGAGGGCAAGGCGTCCCATTCGATCATGCGTCTGCAGGGGCGCTGGGCAACGCCCTGGGGTGAATTCAGCCTGCTCGAAGTGGAACTCGCCACCGGCCGCACCCACCAGATTCGCGTGCATCTCGCGCACCTGGGTTTTCCCATCGTCGGCGACGACAAATATGGCGACTTTGCCCTGAACCGCGACTTGCAAAAAGCCGGTTTGAAACGCATGTTCCTGCACGCTGCGTCGATGCGCCTGCCACATCCGCTTGGCGAGGAGAGTCTGGATTTAGCCGCTGTGCTGCCTGCGGAACTGGAGAGGTTTTTGAAAAAACTTGAGAAATCAGATGAAACGCTATGAACTGATTGTGTTCGACTGGGATGGCACGCTGATGGATTCGGCGGGTGCAATCGCGCAAAGCGTGCAGGCGGCGGCTTGCGACCTCGGACTGGAACCGCCTTCGGATGAGCGCGCCCGCCATATCATCGGCCTGGGGCTGGGGGACGCGCTGCGCCATGCCCTGCCTGATCTGGAGGAGGGGCGCTATGAGGATTTGGTTGAGCGCTATCGCCACCATTACCTGTCGCGCGATCATGAGCTGGCGCTGTTTGCCGGCATCGATGCGCTGATGCAGGAGCTGGCCGGGAGTGGCCGCTGGCTGGGCGTGGCGACCGGCAAATCGCGGCTCGGGCTGGACCGAGCGTTGCGGCATAGCGGGCTCGGGGGCCACTTTCATGCCACGCGCTGCGCCGACGAGTGCCATTCCAAACCGCATCCGCAGATGCTTGACGAGTTGATGGCCGAATTCGCCGTCTCGCCAGCGACGACTTTGATGATCGGCGATACCACGCATGATCTGCTGATGGCGCAAAACGCCGGGGTCGATGCCGTGGCCGTGAGCTATGGCGCGCACCCGCGCGCAATGCTGGAAGCGGCCGCGCCGTTATACTGTGCGGCCTCCGTGGAGGATCTGGCGGCGTGGCTGGCAGAGAATGCTTGATTGAACTGGAAGGCGATAGACGTGGCAGATGATTCAAACTGGGAGCGCAAGATTCTGGAAAAAGTGGCGTTGGCGGCCGTCGGCGAGCAGCGGCGCGCCCGTCGCTGGGGCATCTTTTTCAAATTGCTGGGTTTTGCTTATGTGACGGTTCTGCTGGTCGTCTTGGTGGACTGGGGAGCAGTCAGTCCCGATGCCAAGGGCGCCAAACACACCGCGCTGGTTGAAATGCAGGGAGTCATTCAGGCGAAGGGCGATGTCAATGCGGACGATGTCCTCAGCGCGCTGCAGGCCGCCTTCGATGACAAACACACGGCGGGCGTGGTGCTGCGCATCAACAGTCCCGGCGGCAGCCCGGCCCAGGCGGGCATCATCACCGACGAAATTCGCCGACTGCGCGCGAAGCATGCCGACAAGCCGCTATTTGTGGTGGTGGAAGATGTTTGCGCCTCCGGCGGCTACTACGTCGCCTCGGCGGCCGACAAGATTTTCGTCAACAAGGCCAGCCTCGTCGGTTCGATCGGCGTGTTGATGGATGGCTTCGGCTTCACCGGGAGCATGGATAAGCTGGGTGTCGAGCGACGCTTGCTGACCGCCGGCCAGAACAAGGGCTTCCTCGATCCGTTTTCGCCGCAGAACGAGCGCCACAAGGCGCACGCCCAGGGCATGCTCGACGATATTCACCAGCAATTCGTCGATGTGGTGCGCACGGGGCGCGGCCAGCGGCTGAAGGAAACCCCCGAGATGTTTTCTGGCCTGATGTGGACGGGCGCGAAGAGCATCGAGCTGGGTTTGGCGGATGATTTTGGCACGGTCGACTCGGTGGCGCGCGACGTGATCAAGGCCGAGGAAATCCGCGACTACACAATGAAACCCAATCTGGCCGAAAAATTTGCGCGGCGCTTTGGCGCCGAGGTGGCGGCCGGACTAGGTAACGCCTTCGCCCGTTTTAACCTGCACTGAGCAGCAAAAACACGGTGGGCCGCCGGTCCAGGTCGGGGCGGGGCGCCTGACGCCAGGCGCCGACGCGGCGGGTGGTCACCATTTCGCTGGACAGTGTCAGGTCGCTCGCCAGGCACAGCAGGGTTTCGGGATGGCAGGTAGCCAGCAGAGCGTCGAGCAGCACCGTGTTGCGATAGGGCGTCTCGATGAAGAGTTGCGTTTGCCGCTTGTGCCGGGATTCCTTTTCCAGTTCGACAATGCGTTTGCCGCGCTCCGGTTCGCGCGCCGGCAAATAACCGTGGAAGGCGAAGCGCTGGCCGTCCAGCCCGGAGGCCATCAGCGCCAGCAGCAGCGCGGAGGGGCCGACCAGCGGCCTGACGCCGAGGCCGAGTTCATGGGCGCGCCGGACGATCAGGGCGCCCGGATCGGCGACGCCGGGACAGCCGGCTTCCGACATCAACCCGACATCGTGGCCTGCTTGAAGCGGAATCAGCAGACGGTCGATATCCGCTGGCGTCAGCGGTTCGGGCAACTGTTCGATGAGGATTTCGCGCAGCGGCGTCGGGTGCCCCAGCCACTTCAGCGCGGCGCGCGCTGTTTTGGCATTCTCGACAATGAAGTGCTGAAGTCGACAGGCGATTTCCTGAGTGCCTGCAGGCAATATCGTCGGCCAGGCGGTGTCACCGAGTTGGGTTGGCAGCAGATAGAGCCAATTCACGGCAGGGCAAACCCTTCGGCGCGCAGCATTTCCGCGAGCGCGATGAGCGGCAGGCCGACCAGCGCGGTCGGGTCATCGCTTTTCATCCATTCCAGCAGGCTGACGCCCAGGCCTTCGGAGCGTGCGCTGCCCGCGCAATTCAGGGCGTCTTCCTTGTCGAGATAGCGTTCGATTTCGGCGTCGGCCAGTTCGCGAAAGCGCACTTCAGTGGCGACGCCGCGGACGTGGGTGCGACCATTTCGGCTGTTGAGCAGGCACAGGCCGGTGTGAAATACGACGACATGTCCGGAAAGGCTGCGCAACTGGGCCCGGGCCTTGTCGCGCGAGCCTGGCTTGCTGAAGCGTTGCGTGCCGCAGTAGGCAACCTGATCGGAGCCGATGATCAAGGCGTCAGGGTAGCGCTCCAGCACCGCATGGGCCTTGGCGACGGCCAGCCGTTCCGCGGTGACGGCGGGAATTTCGTCAGGCAAGGGGGTTTCGTCGGTTGCCGGGGCGCAGACCTCGAAGGGAATCTGCAAACGAATGAGCAGTTCGCGGCGATAGGGCGAGGTCGAGGCCAGAATGAGTTGCGGTATGGGCACGGTAAAATTGGATTTGCAGATGTTTTTGCAGGCTTTTATTGGAGAGAGCCTTTGACTGGCGAGGGCGGCGCATGATAGCATTCGTCGTTTATGTCTAGCCGGGAAGAACAGGATTTAGCCGGGACAGTCATCGACAGCCTTAAATTCGCGGCGGACGGCGGCTGTATCACCGGAAAACTCGCCCTGACGAGTCTGCCGCGCCTGGCCGATGTGCTGGTGCGCCCCACCGGTTCGCTGCAGTGCGAATTGACGGGAATTCCTGAAATGGGGGCTGGCGAGCCGGGTTTGCATTTGCGGGTTAGCGGACGCGTTGGTTTGCAATGTCAGCATTGTCTTGCCGAGGTGGATTTCGAGTGCGCCGTCGACAGTCGGTTGTTGTTGATGCCGCCAGGTGCACCCGAGGAAAGTTGGCCCGCGGATGAGTTGGAGTCTGACGAATACGATGCCATGCCAGCCAGCCGGGAACTGTCGGTGCTGGAACTGGTAGAAGAAGAGGTTTTGCTGGCGTTGCCGATTGTGCCGCGCCATGCGGATTGTCTGCTTCCGGCTGGGGCAGGGATTGAAGAAAGCGAGCCATCGCCGTTTGCGGTGTTGGCAGGGTTAAAGAAACATTGAATCGATTTGAAGTAAGGAGTCATCATGGCAGTCCAGCAAAATAAGAAATCCCCCTCCAAGCGTGGCATGCATCGTGCGCACGATTTTCTCTCCGCGCCGCCCCTGGCCATCGAGCCGACCACCGGCGAGGTGCATATGCGTCACCACATCTCCCCCTCCGGTGTTTACCGGGGCAAAAAGGTCGTCAAGACCAAGGGTGAGTAAATCCCCATCGCCAGAATGCGGCCGGGCGTGCAAACGTCCGGCCGTTTTCATGCCGCATACCGTGTACTTGAATGACCATCACGCTCGCAGTTGACTGCATGGGCGGCGACCACGGGCCGTCCGTGATCGTGCCGGCAGTGCTCGAATTCCTGCGCCAGGATCGGGATTGCTCGGCAATCCTGGTGGGTCGTGAGGAGGCGATCAGCCCTTTGTTGGCGCAGGCAGATTCCGCGCTGAAAAGTCGCTGGTCGGTGCAGCATGCCAGCGAAGTGGTTGGCATGGATGAGTCGGTCGCCAGCGCCTTGCGTGGCAAGAAGGATTCGTCGATGCGGGTGGTTGCCAACCTGGTCAAGGACGGGCAGGCCGACGCGGCGATTTCGGCCGGCAACACCGGCGCCCTGATGGCGATCTCGCGTTTCGTGCTGAAAACCTTGCCCGGCATCGACCGGCCGGCGATTGCCTCGACCCTGCCGTCCATGACAGGCCATACCTACATGCTCGACCTGGGCGCCAATGTCGACTGCGCCCCCGAGCATCTGTTGCAGTTCGGCATCATGGGCGCCATGCTGGCCGCCGCGCTCGAACATGAAGAACGGCCCAGCGTCGGCCTGTTGAATATCGGCGCGGAGGACATCAAGGGCAACGAGGTTGTGAAGCGCGCGAGCGAACTGCTGAAAGCGAGCGGCCTGAACTTCATCGGCAATGTCGAGGGCGACGACATTTACAAGGGCACCGCGGAGGTTGTCGTGTGCGACGGTTTTGTCGGCAATGTGGCCCTGAAAACCTCGGAAGGTCTGGCCCGCATGGCGCGCACCTTCCTGAAGCAGGAGTTTTCGCGCAATCCCCTGACAAAGCTGGCCGGTTTGATCGCCCTGCCGGTGCTCAAGGCTTTCCAGTGGCGGCTCGATCCGCGCCGCTACAATGGAGCCAGTTTGCTCGGCTTGCGGGGGGTGGTGGTCAAGAGTCATGGTTCGGCGGACGCGTTTGCTTTTCGGCATGCCCTGGAGCAGGCCGCCGAGGCCGCGCGTCAGCGTCTGCCCGAGAAGATCGCGGCGCGCATGGCCGCCGTCCCACCAGCGCCGACTTTGTGCGACTAAAGGCGAGGATTCAGCAATGATTTATTCCCGCATCACCGGCACGGGCGGCTGCCTGCCGGGCGATCCAGTTGACAATGCCGCTTTGATTGCCGCGCATGGCCTCGATTCCTCGGACGATTGGATCGTCGAGCGCACCGGTATTCGGTCTCGCCATTTTGCTCCGGCGGGAACGGCCGCCAGCGATCTGGCCCTGGTGGCCAGCCAGCGCGCGCTTGAAGCTGCTGGTTGCGCGCCCAACGACATCGACCTGATCGTCCTGGCGACGTCGACGCCTGATTTCATTTTTCCCAGCACGGCGGCGCTGCTACAGGACAAACTGGGTATCACGAATGGTGCCGCCGCTTTCGATCTGCAAGCGGTGTGCAGCGGTTTTGTGTATGCGCTGGCGGTAGCCGACAAATTTATCCGCTCCGGATCGCATAAGCGTGCGCTGGTGGTTGGCGCGGAGGTATTCTCGCGCATCCTCGACTGGCAGGATCGCGGCACCTGCGTGCTGTTCGGCGACGGGGCGGGCGCGATTGTTCTGGAAGCCAGTCATGGTAACAATGGGCCGGGCATCTACGCCACGGCCTTGCACGCCGACGGCCGCTATCGGGACATTCTCGCCGTGGCCGGCCACGTTAGCGGTGGCCAGCCCATCGGCGATCCATTTTTGCGCATGGACGGCCAGGCGGTGTTCAAGTTTGCCGTCAAGGTGCTGGCCGAGGTGGCTGACGAGGTGATCCGCGCCGCCGGCATGACGGCGGATCAGGTGGATTGGCTGGTGCCGCATCAGGCGAATATCCGTATCATGCAATCCACGGCGAAGAAATTGCGTTTGCCCATTGAGCGGTGCATCGTCACCGTCGACCGTCACGGCAATACCTCCGCGGCCTCGATCCCGCTGGCCCTCGACGAGGCGGTGCGCTCCGGAAAAATCGGCGCGGGTGACACGGTGTTGCTGGAAGGCGTGGGCGGCGGCTTTACCTGGGGCGCGGCCCTGCTGAAACTGTGAGGTCATGATGAAATTTGCTTTCGTGTTTCCCGGCCAGGGAT
>JAUSBB010000072.1 GCA_030652245.1 Rhodocyclaceae bacterium
CGCGGCGAACGTGGCACGTTCCTTCAATTCCTCGCACAGGCAGCGTCGGGCGAGTTCCAGCGTGGCGACGAGTTGCGCCGCCTTGGCCGGGCCGATGCCATTCACGGCGGTCAGCTCCTGTGGCGTCGCCGCCGCAAGGCGGGCGAGACTGTGGTCGAAATGGGCGAGCAGGGCGCGCGCCAGATCAACCGCGCTCATGCCGCGGACCCCGACACGCAGGAAGATCGCCAGCAGTTCGGCGTCGGCCAACGCCGTCGGGCCGAGCGCCAACAGCCGCTCGCGCGGGCGCTGATCGTCTGGCCAGTCGGTGATTGCCATGGGTTAGAATCGTTCGCGTCAAAACCGGCTATTCTATCTGTCATGAGCGACGAACTTGCAGGCAAACGCATCGTGCTGGGCATCACTGGCGGCGTGGCGGCTTACAAAGCCGCTGAGTTGGCGCGGCTGCTCGGCAAAGCGGGGGCGCAGGTCGATGTCGTAATGACGGCGGCGGCCACCCGCTTCGTCGCGCCGCTGACGTTTCAGGCCTTGACCGGGCGGCCGGTATTCACCTCGCTGTGGGACGCGCCACAGGAAAATGGCATGGCGCACATCGACTTGACGCGCGGGGCGGATGCGGTGCTGATCGCCCCGGCGACGGCCGATTTCATCGCCAAGCTGGCCCACGGCCTGGCCGACGATCTGCTGTCATCCTTGTGTCTCGCGCGTGACTGCCCATTGCTGGTCGCCCCGGCGATGAACCGCCAGATGTGGGAACACCCGGCGACGCTGCGCAACATGGCGCAGTTGCGCGCGGATGGCGTGAGCGTATTGGGCCCCGCCAGCGGGGCACAGGCCTGCGGCGAAGTGGGCGCGGGCCGCATGCTCGAGCCCGCCGAGATTTTTGACGCCCTGGTCGCCTCGTTCCAGCCGAAACTCCTGGCGGGCAAACGCGTCCTGCTGACGGTTGGGCCGACCTTCGAGGCGCTTGACCCGGTGCGCGGCCTGACCAACAGCAGCTCCGGCCGGATGGGTTTCGCGCTGGCAGCAGCTTGCGCGGAAGTCGGCACTGGCGTGACGGCGATCTGCGGCCCGACCGCCCTGCCGACGCCTGCGGGTGTGACGCGCATCGATGTGCAGGGCGCGCTGGCCATGCGCGATGCGGTCAGCGCGCAGTTGCCCACGGATGTTTTCATCGCCGTGGCGGCGGTGGCCGATTATCGGCCAGCAGCGGCCGCGGCGCACAAGATCAAGAAGGGTGCGCCAACCCTGACGCTGGAACTGGTCGCCAACCCGGACATTCTGGCCGAGGTGGCGGCCAGACCTGATGCGCCGTTTTGCGTCGGCTTTGCCGCCGAGAGTCAAAATCTGGCGGAATACGCCGAGGGCAAGCGGCGCGCGAAAAATCTGCCGCTGGTCGTCGGTAATCTGGTGCAGGACGGCCTGGGCGGCGCAACCAATGCCGTCACGCTGTTCGACGCGGCGGGCGCCCACCCGCTGCCGGCCGGCGACAAGCTCGCCATTGCCCGCGCCATCGTGCGCCATATCGCGGAGATGTTGAATGAACAAAATTGACGTGCGTATTCTGGATCGGCGTCTGAAAGACAATCAGGGCGCGGCGGCGCCCCATTACGCCTCGGCAGGCGCCGCCGGCATGGACTTGCGCGCCTGCATCGAGGCGCCGGTGCGCGTGCATCCCGGCGAGTCGATGCTGATTCCGGCGGGGATTGCCATCCACCTTGCCGACCCCGGTCTCGCGGCGATGATCCTGCCGCGCTCGGGACTCGGCCACAAGCATGGCATCGTGCTCGGTAACTTGGTCGGGCTGATCGACTCGGACTACCAGGGCGAAATCTTCGTCTCGCTGTGGAATCGCGGCCATGAGGCGTTCCTGCTCAATCCGCTCGACCGCATTGCGCAACTGGTGGTGGTGCCCGTGTTGCAGGTCGCTTTCAACGTGGTTGAACGCTTCGCGGAAAGCGAGCGCGGGGCCGGTGGTTTCGGCAGCACCGGACACGGCTAGCAAAACGTCCGCCCCCCTTCGCCCCCCTCTCGGGGGGTTCTTAACGGCTCGCTTTGCTCGTTTGTTACGGGGCGCTCCGATTAACCGGCGGTGGGGGTTGCGGCTGGCGCCGCGTGCCGCGTTTGCTTGGGGCGGCCCGGCGCAAACGCTGCGTTTTTCACGCTAATACGGCTGATACGGCGCAATACCAAAAAAAATCCCGCCGTAGCGGGATTTTTTTGGTTACCGACAGACCTGAATCAGGTCGACATCTCGGTCAGCACGTTTTTCAGCCAGCTCTCGCCGTAGGCTTTTTCGATCTTGCCGAGCGAAAAGTCGATCGGCGAGACCGCCGTGGCGGTGATCTTGATCTTGCCGTTCACCAGTTTGAAGACATGCGAAACGCTGACCGATTCGGTTTCGCTGACGGCGCTGTAGCAGGCATTGATGGCCGAAAGTTCGGTGGTCGGCTTGTCGTTCATCAGCGCCACGATGTTGATCGCGCAGACCTTGGCTTGCGAGTTGGCCGAATAGCCGGACTTCGGCATCGCCCCGCCATCGGAAGGCAGCAAGGTCGCATCGCCGAGGACGTGAATGTCCTTGAGGATGGTCGACTCGAAGGAGATCGCATCGACCGGGCACCAGCGCTTCTTGTCGTCCGTAAGCCCCGCCACGACGGCGATGTTGCCGGCGCGCTGGGGCGGAATCACGTTGGCCACGGCGACCTCGTACTCATCGAAGTTGTCGGCGACGACGATCCTGGCCTTGGTGTCGACCTTGGTGACCTGGCCGCCGACATACTGGAAGATGTCCTTGTAGTAGCTGTTCCAGGCCTTGGTGAACAAGCCTTTTTTCGAAACCACGTCGGGGTTGGCGTCGAGCATGATCAGCTTGGACTTCGGCTTGTGCTTCTTGAGATAGCTTGAAATCAGGCAGGCGCGCTCGTAAGGGCCGGGCGGGCAGCGGAAGGGCATCAGCGGTACGCCGATCACCACGGTGCCACCATCCTTCATCGCCTGCAACTGCTTGCGCAGCAGGGCCGATTGCGGGCCGGCCTTCCAGGCGTGCGGGAAAATCTCGGGCGTCTTGGCGTCGTAACCCTCGATACCGTCGGTCATGAAATCGATGCCGGGCGAGACGATCAGGCGGTCATAGGCCAGGCGACCTTGACTGGTGACGACCATTTTCGCGGCCGCGTCGATGGCGGTGACTTCGGCGTGCAGCACCTTGATGCCGTGGTTGGCCGTCAGCTTGTCGTACTTGATGGTCAGCGCCTTCATGTCCGGCATCAGGCCGGCGATGTAGAAGTTGGAGAATGGACAGGAAACGAATTCCTTGTTGCGCTCGATCAATACCACTTCGATCGACTTGTCGAGCATGCGCAAATATTTGGCGGCAATGGTGCCGCCATAGCCGCCGCCGATGACGATGACGCGCCGGGCGCTGCCCTTGGGCATGATTTCGGCGGCGGAGCCGGCCGATACCGCGGCGCTGCCTGCCTTGGCTTGTGCGGCGGCCTGGCCGGCGATGGCTAGGCCGGAGGCGCCACCCAACAGCTTGATGAAGTTTCTGCGATCTAGTGTCATATGTTTCCCCTTATTTCACGCTGGCATAGAAGTGCAGCAAGGCTTCAAGTTCTGCCTTGGACAGCGGCTTGACCTTCTCGGCCATTTTTTCCGGCATCTTGCGTTCGCCGGAGAGATACATGTCCATCTGTATCTGCAAATACGGCAGCCACTGGCTGGCCATCACCGGCGTGTCGTCCTTGCCGTCCTTGCCATCGTCGAGGTGGCAGCGCGAGCAGTTCGCTTCTTGCAGCGCGGCGCCTTTTTTGACCAGGGCTTTGTCGAGTTTCTGGTTGGTGGCGTGGAATTTCTGTTTCGAGAAAAATTCGCCCATCGCCTCGAAATCGGTTTCGGTAAAGCCTTTCGCCAGGCGGCCCATGATGGAGGAGGCGCGTTCGCCGCTCTGGAATTTCTTCATGGCGTCGACGATCGAGACCTTGGACTGACTGGCGAGGCTGGGCATCAGCAGGCCAGCGCTGCCGCCGTTGGTGCCATGACAGCCGGCGCAGGCGAAGGAAATCATTTCGGGCGTGGGGGGTGTCTGGGGTGTCTGGGCGAACGCCGCCGCCGAAATCGCCAGCGCGCCTGCCGTCAGGCCCCATCTGCTCCATCGTTGTTTCATTGTTATCTCCTCCTGTGGGTGAAATATTTAACGCTTGCTAACGTTGTAGTGGGACTTCACGCCTTCCACGTTCTTGTCGAGGCCGAACTGATAGCCCAGCGAGACATAGTGGTAACGCGCTTCGGTGTAGTCCTCGTGAATCGCGAAGCCGAAGTTGTAGATCTTGTCGGGCGTGATGGCGTGGTCGCCCTTGCCGCCGCCGGCAAGCAGGCGTTCGAAGGTGACCACCCACTTGTTGCCTTCCTTGATGCCCGCCGCTTTGACCAGACCCTTGCCGCCTTCCATGACGCGCTGTTCGGCCACATAGCCATCGACCGGCTTTTCGCCCTTGCCGCTGCGATATTGCATGAGGTCGTAAAACTTGC
>JAUSBB010000080.1 GCA_030652245.1 Rhodocyclaceae bacterium
GCGGCCGGCGCCGCCGCCGGCGATGATCACCGCCCTGGCATGGAACTGGCGCAACTGGCCGCTACGCATCTCCATGGCGGTGACGCCCTGGCAACGGCCATCATCGACCAGCAGATCCAGCGCGTAGTACTCGTCGTAACGGGTGATCGAGGGAAACTGCAGGGAGGTCTGGAACAGCGTGTGCAGGATGTGGAAACCCGACTTGTCGGCGGCGAACCAGGTGCGCTTTTTCTGCATGCCGCCGAAGGGGCGCACCGCCACCGAACCATCCGCGTTGCGGTTCCAGGGGCAGCCCCAGTGTTCCAGTTGCAACAGTTCCTTGGGCGCTTCGTGGATGAAGTATTCGACGCAGTCCTGGTCGGACAGCCAGTCGCCGCCGCCGACGGTGTCGTCGAAATGCATGGCGAAGCTGTCATCCGGCTTAATCACGCCCGCCGCGCCGCCTTCGGCCGCGCAGGTATGACTGCGCATCGGATACACCTTGGAGATCAGCGCAATGCGCAGCGTCGGGTCGGCTTCGGCCAGGGCGATCGCGGCACGCAGGCCCGCGCCGCCGGCGCCGATGATTGCCACATCAGTCGATATCGTTTCCATTCCACCCATCCATAAGATCGTTGTTGTTGTTTTGTGGTTTTGTGCGCTGCACCAAGCGAAGGATATAACGAATCGTCCCGGCCGTGGTTTGCGAAATGCTGGCGCGCCATTTGCCGCCGTCCCCATGTTGGCGGCGATCCGGCTGCGCCGTCCCGCCAGCGCCGACTTTTAAAAACCAGCATACGCATGTGGAATTACGCTAAGATCGCGCCCGTTTGCCACCCGGCATGAATAACAAGAAAAGGAATCGCGATGCCAGACAGTTTTGAGCCGAATCACTTGAAGCACCTGACATGGAAGACCAGCCTGGCTATTTCCTTGTTGCTGTCCGGATGCGCCACCCAGGCGCCCCCGGTGGTCCAGAAAGAGGCGTCGCAATCCGCCGCCGCGCAAAAGTCGGCGCAGCAAGCCGTCGTCGCCCAGGCGCCGGCGGCGCCCACCCTCAAGCGCAAAATCGCCCTTGGCCGCATCACCAACGAGACCAACTACGGCCGCTCCTTGCTGCGCGACCGACACGACGACCCGCTCGGCAAGCAGGTCACCGACCTGATGAGCAAGGCGCTGACCGAAACGGGCGCCTATCTCGTGTTCGAGCGACCCGACATCACCCGCGTGCAGGCTGAAAGCCGGCTCACCGACACCAAGCTCAGTGTCATCGGCGTCGATGCGCTGATCGTCGGCTCGCTGACCGAATTCGGGCGCAAAACCGTGGGCGAAACCGGCTTTGCCTCGGCCAGCAAGCGTCAGGTGGCCTTTGCCAAGGTCGATATCCGTCTGGTGGATACCGCCACGGCGCACGTTTTCTTCGCCGCCTCGGGGGCGGGCGAAGCCTCCACCGAAACCGCATCGGTGTTTGGTTTCGGTTCGCAGGCCGGTTATGACGGCACGCTCAACGATGCCGCGATTCGCCAAGCCGTTGCCGACGCCATCAACCGGCTCTCGGTCGAACTTGGCGCCCGTCCTTGGGAGACCTATATCCTCAAGGCGGAAGGCAACCGCTTGTATCTTGGTGGCGGCAAGAGTCAGGGCGTGCGCCCCGGGATGCAGTTCATCGCGCAGACCAAGGGCGAGCGCGTCAAGTCTCCCCAGACCGGCGCGGAAATCACGCTGCCGGGGCAGCCCATCGCGCAACTGCGCATCGAGGCGCTGTTTGGGGAAGGTGAGCTCAACGAAGGCTCCGTCGCCACCATCGTCTCCGGCGCTCTCGGCAATTACAAGCCCGATCAGTTGGTGATCCGTTACGAAGGGAGCCAGAAATGATGAAGCTTTCCTCGGCGCTGCTGGCCGCGCTGGTCGCCGCGACGCTACTGTCCGCCTGTACGCAAATGCCCACCGAACGGCAGGGCGTTACCGACCTGCGCCCCCAGTTGTCATTCAAGATCACCGATGAGGCCCTGCGCGCCGCGCGTGTGCTAGTCGATGGCCTCGACATGGGCGCGGTCGACGAATATGGCGAAGGCGTCGCCGCCTTGCGCATACTGCCGGGCGTCCATGTCATTCGCGTGGTGCTGCACGGCCGCACCGTAATCGAAGAAAAACTTTATGTCGCCGACGGGGTCAATCGCACCCTCCGCGTCCAATAGGAGGGGGTTGTCATGCGTTTGGTATGGATTGCGGCGCTTGCGTTCGCGCTGACAGGTTGCGTCACGCCGGGAAAATATCAGTGGGGCGGCTACGAACAGGGGCTTTACGCGGCTTACAAGGACCCCACCAAAGTGGAAGACCTGCGCATCCGGCTGGAAGCGCTGATTGCGGAAATGGAGCGCGGCGGGCAGAAGGTTGCTCCCGGGCTGTATGCCGAACTCGGCACGCTGTATCTCCAGGCGGGCAGCGCCGACAAGGCCATCCCCCTCTATGCCAAGGAGCGTGACGCGTGGCCGGAAAGTCGTGGCCTGATGACCGCGATGATCCAGAATCTGGAACGACGCCAGCAGTCCAAACAGGAGAACGCAAAATGAGCAAGCTTCTCCTCATACTGGCGGCCTTGTTTTTGAGTGGCTGCGTCGCCCAGCCGGTGAAGAAGGACATGAGCGCCTTTCAGGCCGCTGCGCCACGCTCGATTCTCGTGGTTCCGGTGGTGAATAAATCGCTCGACGTCGACGCCCCGAATTACGTACTCGCTGCTTTACCCGTGCCGGTGGCGGAAAAGGGCTATTACGTCTTCCCGGTCAACACCACGAAGTATGTGCTCGAACAGGAGGGGTTCTACGAGGGTGAGCGGGTTCACGAGCAACCCCCCGAGGTTCTCGCCAGACTCTTCGACGCCGACGCCATTCTCTACGTGACGATTACGCGCTGGGATGCCCAGTATGTCCTGATCTCCACGACGGTAACGGTCGCTTTCGAATATCGCCTGGTCAGTCGGGACGGCACGGAAATCTGGCGCGAAAGGATGCAGATGCAGTACACGCCGCAAAACAACAACTCAGGCGGCCCGCCCATTGCGCAATTGATCGGCGCGCTGGTGAATGCCGCCATCGCGCGAGCGGCGCCCAACTACATGCCACTAACCCAGCAGGCTAACCGCCAGGTGTTCATGTTCGGACCGAACGCGCTTCCCGATGGCCCTTACCTTGAGGGGCAAAAGAAACTCTGACGAGCCAGATGGCACAGAACCGAGGCCTCTGGCCGGCGTCGCTTTGTTGATGGCGCCTATCTGCGAGCCTAGGCCAGGGGTGGCGGTGCTTCTTTATCAGCGAACACACACACCCGATTGCGGCCGTCGCGCTTGGCCTGGTACAGCGCCAGATCGGCCTGCTTGAGCAGGTCGTCAAGCCTGGCCGCGTCGTCGCCGGCATGAATGGCGAGGCCGATCGAGACCGTCATGTTCACCGCAGCGCCCTTTTCGGTGGGCATGATTTGCCGGGCGATGGAAGCGCGCAGCCGCTCGGCAACCAGGCTGGCGCCCGCGCCGGCGGTCTCGGGCAGGATGATCGCGAACTCCTCGCCCCCGATGCGGCCGATGATGTCGATTTCGCGCAGGGCATCGCGGCAATGGGCGGCCAGCATTTGCAGGGCGGCATCGCCTGCCTGGTGGCCATGGGTGTCGTTGATGGCCTTGAAATGGTCAATGTCGAGCATCAAGAGGGACAGCGGACGCCGGTAACGCGTCGTGCGCGCGATTTCTTCTTCGCCGTGCTCGATGAAGTGACGGCGATTGGCGAGCCCGGTGAGGTAATCGACTTGCGCCTGCGCCCGCAGCGCCTCTTCGGCCTGCGCCTGCAGCGTCACGTCCTGCACCGTGCCGAGGGACCGGAGCGGTTGGCCTGCCGTGTCGTAGTCGGTTTTGCAGCGTTCATGCACATGCTTGACGCGGCCGTCCGCCATCAGCAGACGGTGGGTGATTTCGTAGGGCTGGCGCGTCCGCAGGGAATCCTGGTAGGCCTGATTGACCTTTGCCCGGTCTTCGGGATGGATCGCGTTGAGGAATGCTTCGTAGGAAGCGCCGAACCGTTCCGGGTCGATCTCGAAGATGCGGTAGATCTCGTCCGACCAGGTCAGGAGGTTTTTCGTGAGATCCAGTTCCCAACTGCCGAGGTGGGCCAGTCGCTGCGCCTCCTTCAGCCGGGATTCGCTCGACTGCTGCAATTGGGCGTAGGCGCGGGACAGTTCGACATAGGAAGCGCCGAGATCGTCGTAAAGCACATTGAGCGCATCGAACAGCACCTCGGTGCCGCGCAGGACCTGTTCCCGGGCCTCGTTGCGCGCGGCCTCGGGCGCGGCGCCGCGCTGCAACGCGGCGATTTCCACGGCCATCTCCGTATCCTGCCCGAGGATATGGAATGCCAGCCATTTGACGAGGTAGCGCAGCAGCCGGTCGATGGCCAGCATGACATCGCCCTGCGCTTCCTCGACGATCTGGTTGATCTGATCAAGAAACTGGTCATGCTCGCGACGGTGGGCCGCAGTATGTTCAGCGCTGATGCCCGCCGACTGCATCAGCGCGTCTTCGGCGCTGAAATGGTATTTCGCATAATCGGCCAACGCGCCCAGCGCGGCGGTCACATCGGCAACGCTGCCGCCTGAAGCGCGCAACTCGCCCAGGTGATTGATGAGGTCAACCAGGCTTTTGTGCTGGGCATCGACTTCCGCCAGCCCCGTCTCGTACTTGGCGTTCCATTTGAAGGTGCTGTTTTTCATGGTTTGTTCCCGGCCTTGCGCCGTTCCGCCAGCGCCGACTTTCTAACGCAGCCAGCCCTTCTTGCGGAAGAACCAGAACGGCACGGCCACCGCCGCCGCCATCAGCGCCAGCGAGAACGGGTAGCCGTAGGACCACTCCAGTTCGGGCATGAAGCGGAAGTTCATGCCGTAAATGCTGGCGATCAGGGTCGGCGGCAGGAGCCCGACCGAGACGACCGAAAAGATCTTGATGATCTTGTTCTGGTTGATGTTGATGAAGCCGACGGTGGCGTCCATCAGGAAGTTGATCTTGCCGAAGACGAAGGCGGTGTGGCCGTCGAGCGATTCGATGTCGCGCAAAATCTGCCGCGCGTCGTCCTGCTGGTTGGGCAGCAGCAGCTTGCTGCGCAGCAGGAAGGAAAGGGCGCGGCGGTCGTCGAGCACATTCCGGCGGATGCGGCCGTTCAGGTCTTCTTCGGTGGCGATGGCGGCCAGGATTTTGGCGGCTTCGGCGTCGGTGATTTCCTGCCCGAGCACGCGCCGGCCGACCTCTTCGAGCGCGGCATAGACATCTTCGAGCGCATCGGCGGAATATTCGGCGTCGGCGGCATACAGGTCGAGCAGCACGTCCTTGCCGTCGGAAACATAACCTGGCTGGCTGCGCGCCCGCAGGCGCTGCAGACGGAACACCGGCAACTCTTCCTTGCGCACCGAGAACAGGATGTCGCGATGCAGGACGAAGGCCACCGCGACGTTGCGCGATTCCTTGTCGGTTTCGAGCAGGAAGTCGGAGTGCAGATGGACTTCGCCGTCGTCATCGATGTAGAAGCGCGCGCTGGCCTCCAGGTCGGTGAGATCGTCGGGGTCGGGCAGATCGAGGTCGAAATACTTGCCAACCCAAGCGCGCACGAAGTGGGACGGCGCGACCAGGTCCACCCAGATCGGCTTGATGTTGGCCAGATCGGCGCGGCTGTCGACCTGCACCTGGGAGAGGCGGCCGTTCTTCAGCTCGAAGGCGTTGAGCATGCTGCGCACGCTGGCATAGGAACGCGCGCCGACCAGCTCTTCGCGCAGGTCGTCGGGCAGAATTTCGAGGACGGGTTCGCAGCGTTCTTCGCTGACCTGCTGCCAGGTGACGACGCGATCCTCCTCGGGCAGCGCCTCGAGGATGCGCGCGATGTCGGCCGCTGTGAGCCCTTCGAGCAGCCGCTGCAACTCGGTCAGATGCTGCCGGTGCACCAGGTCCTCGACCAGATCGTGGTGCGGCATGTCCTGGCGATGCACCAGGTCCTCGATGCGGCGGTGGCGCGACAGCAGGAGCTGCACCTTGGAAAGATGCTGCTCCAGCAGGTCTTCGGCGCGGGGGCTGACGTCCAGGGGTTCGGCCATGAAAGTGGGTGGCAAGGTGGGATGCCGCAATCAATGGATTCTACGTCCGCACCGCAGCTTCGTCACCATTGCCCTGGCGTTCTTGTTACGATGATCACCATGATTTCACGACGCCAATTCCTGCGCGGCAGGTTTTCAGCAGAGCCGACCCCGCCAGCGCCAGATGACGCCGACGCCCCCAAGCTGGCCGTAGTCGGCATCACTTGCATCGCCTTCGCGCAAGGGGTTTTCTGTCGCAGTTGCGGCGATGCCTGCGCAGCGGCGGCAATCCGCTTTTCCCCCCGGCTGGGCGGCGCGGCCTGCCCGATCATTCTGGCCGAGCAGTGCACCGGTTGCGGCGACTGCGTGAGCGTCTGTCCGGCCAGCGCGATCACGCTGGCCGTTACCTCTGGGAACCACTGATCGGGCTGACGCCCGATGAAACCCGCCGTCAGGGGCGCGACGGTGTGCCTGTCTGCGTTCGGGCTGCCTGCCTGGCTCCCCGCGCACCGCAAAAATCGAGCAGCGTCGCCTCGTCCATCGGCCGCGCCATGAAATAACCCTGCGCCATGTCGCAGCCCATGCCTTTCAGCGCATCCCAGTCGGATTGCGTCTCGATGCCCTCCGCCACCGCCCTGAGCTTGAGGCCGTGGGCCAGCGCCAGGCTGGCTTCGACGATGACATGGGCGGTGGGATGCTCGCCGCAGCCGGTGACGAAGCCCTGGTCGATCTTCAGTTCGGTGAAGGGCACGCGCGCCAGTTGCGCGAGGCTCGCAAAGCCGGTGCCGTAATCGTCGATGGAGAGGCCAAAGCCCTTCATGCGCAGTCGGGTGAGGTTTTCCAGCGCCGGGGCGAGCGAGGTCATCGCCGCGGTCTCGGTGATTTCCAGCACCAAGTGCTTGGGATCGGCGCCAGCGCCGGTGACGACCCCGGCCACCCGGTCGGCCAGCGTCACATCGGCCAGCGAGGTGGTGGAGAGGTTGACCGACACCGTGATCTCCAGCCCCGCCGCGCGCAGCCGCCGGGTCGCATGCGCCGCCTGTTCGAGCATCAGGAAGGTCAGCGTGTTGATCTTGCCCGCCTGCTCGAGCGTCAGGATGAAGCCATAGGGCGCGACGATGCCCTTGGCCGGATGCTTCCAGCGCGCCAGCGCCTCCGCCCCCACCACGGCACCGGTCTGCATGTCCAGCTTGGGCTGGAAGAAGGGCACGAACTCGTGGTTGGCGATGCCGGCTTCGATTTCGGCCAGCGGAAACCGCGGTGCCGGCGGAGCGGCCCGCGGCTGGCGCGGGCCGTCCCCAGCGGCCAGGAGTTGCGCCAGATGCATGCGGGTGACCGGCTTTTCCAGCACGCCCAAGAGGCGCACGCCATAGGCGTCGGCCATCTTCGCCACCGAGCCGAGCAGCGCCGGGTCCAGCGCACTGGCGATGATCACCGGCACGTCGGGCAGCCGCTCGCCCAGATTGCGAATGAAGGCCATGCCGTCCATCTCGGGCATGTCGAGATCGCAGACCACCAGCGCGGGCGCGCTGCCCCGTTCGATAAGCGCGAGGGCTTCCCGACCGTTGGCCGCCTCAAGCACGCCTTGCGCGCCCAGCGCCGTGAGTATGCGGGCAAGGAGTCTGCGCTGGAAGTCGTGGTCTTCGACAATGAGGATGGATTGCGTGAAGTTCATGGAGCGATCCGATCGACGTGAGCGGACAGCCGCGCCCAGGCATCATCAAGACGGGCATGGAAGGTTTCGGCTACCCGCCAGTCGGCATTGTTGCCGGCGGCTTCCAGCACGGCGGCGAGTTGCGCCAGCTCCAGCGCGCCGATGGCGCGGGTGGCGGACTTGAGCTTGTGGGCGGCGCGCGCCAGCGGCCGGGCTTCGCGTTTTTCATAGGCGGCGCGCACTTCGCTCAGGGTCTGTCCGCCGTGGGTGAAAAAACTCGCGATCATCTCGCGCTGCAAGGCGGGCGCTTCTCCCACCATGTCGGTGAGCACCGCCGGATCCCACACCGGCGCGACGGCGGCCGGGGCGGAATCGGGCGCGGCTTCTCCAAGGCCGCTGCCGGCCTTGATGTCGGCCAGATCGCTCGCCATTTCGGCCAGCCGTGCGTGTGCCTCCGCGAGGTCGTGGCGGCGCGCGGCGTCTTCGGCGCGGGCGGCGCGCGCCGCCAGCCGGATCGCCCCGACCATGCGCGCCGCGCCCTTGATGCGGTGCGCCTCGCGCGCGGCCGCCGTCGCATCGTCCCGCCGCAGGGCGTCGGCCAGCGTTACTAGATCGTGCCGCGTCTGGCACAGGAAGTCGGCGAGGATCAGTCGCTCCTCTTCCGCGCCTTCGGCCAGTTGCGCCAGCACGGCATGGTCGAGCATTACGCCGGTATCGTGAGCGGCCGCATGTCCGTTGGCCGCCGCAAAGGGCAGCCAACGCGACAGCACCAGGCGCAATGTCGCCAGCTCCGTGGGCTTGACGAGCACGTCGTTCATGCCAGCAGCATGGGCGCGCGCCACTTCCTCGTCCATCGCCGCCGCCGTCCAGGCGAGGATCGGGGTGTGCCTGCGGCCTTCTTGCGCTTCGATGGCGCGCACCGCCCGGGCGAGCTCGAAGCCGTCCATTACCGGCATGTGCACGTCGGTGAGGATCAGGGCGTAGTCGCCATGCTTCCACTTGGCGAGTGCCTGGTTGCCGTTTTCGGCGAGCTCGACCGGCAGGCCCAGCAGCGCCATCTGGCGCGCGATCAGCGCCCGGTTGGTGGGGTGGTCGTCGGCCACCAGCACCGGGCGGCCGCCGGCATCGAGCTGGCGCAGGGCTTCCGAAGGCCCCGGCACCGGCGCCGCCTCGACCTGCGCCACCGGCAGGGTGACGGTGACGAAGAATCTGCTGCCCTGTGCCGGGGTGGATTCCACGCCGATCGTGCCGCCCATCAGTTCGGCCAGATGCTTACAGATGGACAGCCCAAGTCCGGTACCGCCATAGCGCCGCGCGGTGGTCGCGTCGGCTTGCGCATAGCGCTCGAACAGCCGCCGTTGCGTCTCTGGTGTGATGCCGATGCCGGTGTCGCGCACGGCGAGTTTGAGCGTGACGTTCTCGCCATCGCCGCAGAGCCATTCGGCGCGCAGTTCCACATAGCCTTCGGCGGTGAATTTCAGGGCATTCGAGACGAAGTTCTGCAGGATCTGCCGCAGGCGCAGACCATCGGCCAATACTGCCCGCGGCAGCCTGGGGTCCACGAAGCTCATCAGCGAGATGCCCTTGGCGCTGGCGGTGGTCAGATGGGCATCGCGTACCGATTCGATGAGCGCGCGCAGGTCCTCCGGTTCGGGAGAGAGACTGAGCTTGCCGGCCTCGATCCTCGAATAGTCGAGGATGTCGTCGATGATGCGCGACAGCGCCTTGCCCGATTCGCGCGCGACGGCGAGTTCGTGGCGCTGTTCGTCGGCGAGACTGGAGAACGACAGCAGCTCCAGCATGCCCAGCAGGCCGGTGAGCGGCGTGCGGATCTCGTGGCTCATGGTGGCGAAGAATTCCTGGCGTTCGACGAGCAGTTGCTCCAGCTTCGTGGTGCGCTCGGCTACCCGTATTTCCAGCTCGGCGTTGAGCTGCCTGAGCGCTTCCTCGGCCGCCTTCTCGCGCGTGACATCGCGCACCGTGCCGTCGGCCTGCTGAAACCGGCCATCGGCGGCGAATCCCAGCTTGGCGCGATCCTCCACCCAGCGCACCGCTCCGTCCACGACGATGCGGTGCTCGATCCGGTAGGGTGCCCCGCTGAGCGCCGCCTGCCAGGCGGCATCCACCTTGTCCCGGTCCTCGGGATGAACGCGGTCGAGAAAGCAGGCGTAGTCCAGCGGCTCGCCCTCGGGAATGCCGAACATCCGGTAAGCTTGCCGCGACCAGCGCAGCGTACCCTGGTCGTCGAGATGCCAACTGCCAATACCGGCGACTTCCTGGGCGCGCAGCAGATCGGCCTCGGTGAGCGAGAGGCGTGCCTCGGCTTCGTGTTGACGGCGCACGAGATAGGCCGTGAGGCTGGCCAGCAACAGGCTGGCGATGATACCGCCCGCGCCCACGGCCCAAGGAAACCAGCCATACTGCCGCGCCAGCGTCCAGCCGGGCAGGGCGGTGACCACCAGCGTCTCGATGCCAGCATGGGCGCTGCCGGCGAACAGCAGGCCGAT
>JAUSBB010000089.1 GCA_030652245.1 Rhodocyclaceae bacterium
GGCCAGATCGCCGAAAAGGGACAGGCCATCTCCAAGGCCATCGATATCATCTTCAACGGCCTCAAGGTCAGCCTCAGTTCCGACGACACTTCGGGCCTGGCCGAGAAGCTCGCGGCGCTATATGACTACATGGCCGACCGGCTGCTTTCAGCCAATCTCAGGAACGATAAAAAGATCATCGCGGAAGTTTCCGGCCTGCTCCGCGAACTGCGTGGCGCGTGGGAGGAAATAGCCCGCGAACCGGCCGTTGTTTCCGCCAGCAGAAAGGCGGCGTGACGCTTAGCATGCTGCTGATGCCTGCCCAGATCGAGATCTACGAACAGATGTGCGCCCTGTCCTCCCGCATGGTGGAGGCGGCCCGCGCCAATGACTGGGATCGCCTGATCGATCTGGAACGCGCGGTGGCGGATCTGCGCGACACCCTTGCGACGGACGCCGAAAGCGCGTCCCCCGATCCGCGCGACGCGCGGAAAAAGCGCGACATGATCCAGCGCATCCTCAAGGACGACGCCGAGGTGCGCCGCCATACCGAACCCTGGATGGAACAGGTGCGCCGCTTCCTCTCCGGCGACGTGAAAAAACGCCAGATCGACCGGGCTTACGGCGCGGGCGGCTAGACTTTAACCGGCCGGACCATAATTATCCCGAAGGTTACCTTCCGCAATCTTCCGGGCTAAAATGGGCCTTTTGCGAGGAAGCTGCCGTGTCCATCAATGTAAAACTGTCAGAAGGCCTGGTCGATCAGGCCAGGCGCTACGCGCACATCCAGCATCGCTCGGTGCCCAAGCAGATCGAGTACTGGTCGAAGATTGGCAAAATCGCCGAAGAAAATCCTGACCTGCCTTTCGCCATGATCCGTGAGATTCTGGTCGCTGATCAGGAAGACGTCGTCGGCGAGTACGAGTTCAACTGATGCGCTTGCTTGTCACGCCCTCGTTTGTGCGCGCGACCAAAAAATTGCATCGGCCACAGAAGAATGACCTTGACGCCGCAGTGCGTGCCATCAGTGTCGATCCCGCCAGTGGGGAAGCCAAGCTGGGCGATCTTGCCGGCGTGCGCGTCTACAAATTCAGGTTGTCCAATCAGCTTTGCCTGCTGGCTTACCGCGTAATTGATACGGAAAGCATCAAACTGCTGACTTTCGGCCCGCACGAGAATTTCTATCGTGACCTGAAGCGGCTGGATGACTAATGGCTGACTGAAACCCCATGGCGCTGATCCCTCCCGATGTCGGCATCCGCATGCGGATGCAGACCGAAGCGAACCTGCTGCAGCCGATCACGCCGCCGCGTGACATTCCGTCCAAATTGCCGGAACTGCGTCAGGGGCAGACCTTTTTCGCGCAGATTCAGGAAGCCCTGCCCAACAATACTTACCGGGCGCTGGTCGCCGGCCAGCAACTGACCTTGCAACTGGCGGCGGGCGCGAAGTCGGGCGATTTACTCGAACTGGTGGTGGTTGATCGCTCGGGCAAGGTGATCATCGCCAAGGCGGCCGAGGACGGCAAAGCGGCCGATGGCAAGGCGGCCCCCTACCCGTTTGCCCGCTTCAGCCCGGCCGCGCGCATGATCGGGCAGTTGCTGCCGGCCGAAGGCGAAAAAGCACCTCCGGCACAGTTGAACCGCAGCCAGCCGCTCCTGACAGAACCGCCCCGTTCCGGCGCTGCTGCTGCCGCCCAGCTCGCACCCGCTTTGGCCCGCTCGATTACGCAAAGCGGTCTGTTTTATGAGGCGCATCAGGCGCAATGGGTGGCCGGCAAGCTGCCGCTCGCCCAGTTGCTGCAAGAACCTCAGGGACAACGCTCGGCCCCCGGCGCTTTTCTGCTCGCCGCGAGTACGGGGAGCGGGGACGGCGCAAAAGTCGGCGCTGGCGGGACGGCGGGTAACACGGGGACGGCGTCAGCCGCATCAACAACAAACCCGGCCGCCCAGTCAGCCATCCTGGCCCGCCAGATGCCCGAAGAAATTCGCCCGCTGGTGCAGCAGCAGCTTGAAACCGTCGCCACGCAACGCATGGTCTGGCAAGGCGAGGTCTGGCCACGGCAGACCATGGATTGGGAAATCGCGTGGGAGGGCGAGCGCCAGGCCACGGGCGATGACGAAGAAAGATCGAACTGGCGCACCGCGTTGTCGCTGACCATGCCGCACCTCGGGCTGGTGGAGGCCACCTTGCAACTGACGGCCGACGGCGTGCGCGTGACCCTCGCCACGCCCAGCGACACCAGCGCCGCCGATCTGCAAGGCGGCGCGCCGCAACTGGCGGAGGCACTCGCCACGGCGGGAGTGCCGCTTTCAGGATTCAGGGTTCAGGGTTCAGGGAACAGATAATGAAGGAGGAGCGTTCGCTTGCGGTGGCGCTGAAATACGCACCGGGCGACAGCGCGCCGAAGGTGGTCGCCAAGGGGCGCGGGTTGATCGCCCAGGAGATCATCGCGCGCGCCAAGGAACATGGCGTGTTTGTGCATGAATCGCCCGAACTGGTGACCCTGCTTTCGCAGGTCGATCTGGACGATCACATCCCCCCTGCCCTGTATATCGCCGTGGCCGAGTTGCTGGCCTGGCTATATCGAATGGAACAGGGGGAGCAGGGGGGGGTTGGCCCGGCACTTTCATCGAATGACGGTGTGGCGGTGGAATAGAATCGGCGCTCGCCAAACGCCGCCATGGACAACACCAACACCACCACGCCCAAGCCCCCCGCCATTCTCGAAGGTGGCGAATACGACCAGTTCATGCTGCGCACGCCGGCGGAAATCCTGGTGGTGATGCGCGGCTTGTACAACCACGTTTCGCAGATCACGGCCTTCTTCAACGAAGGCAGCGACATGCTGATCACCGCCCTGGCGGTCGTGGCGGACGATCATCTCATCCTCGATTTCGGCCCCAGCAGCGAGATGAACCGCAAGGCTTTGCTGGCCGAGAAGCATTTTTGCGTGACCACGCTGGAAAAGGTGCGGGTGCAGTTCATCCTGCGCGGCTTCACCCAGGTGGAACAGGATAGCCGCCCCGCCTTTCGCTGCGCGCTGCCCGCCGAAGTCCTGCGCCTGCAGCGCCGCGAATACTATCGCCTGACCACGCCGATCGCCCGGCCGCTCACCTGCATGGTGACGATTCCCCTGCCGGACGGCAGCCTGCACGGCCATGAGGCCCATGTGTTCGACATCAGCGGCGGCGGTCTGGGCATTTCCGCCCCGGCCGAAAGCATCCCGTTTGGAACCGATAGCGTGTTTCCCGATTGCCAACTGGCATTGCCCGAAGTCGGCTCGGTAACCGGCACGCTCAAGGTGAAGAGCCTGTTCGACATCACCCTGAGAAGCGGTGCGCGCATCCGCCGCGCCGGTTGCGAATTCGTCAAACTGCCCGGCCCGATGACGACCCTGATCCAGCGTTACATCATCAAGGTGGAGCGGGAACGGAAGGCGCGGGAGACGGGGAACCGGTAATCCGGCATCAAACCGGCATGTTCATCACGTCCTGATAGGCGCTGACGAGTTTGTTGCGCACCTGCACCATCTGCTGAAACGACAGGCTGGCTTTTTGCAGGTTGATCATGACGTCTTGCAGGTCGACGTTGCTTTGCCCACCGACGAAATCCTTGGTCATTTGCTGGGCGGATTGCTGGGCCATGCTGACCTGATCGATGGCGGATTTGAGGGCCTGGCTGAATTCGACGCCGCCGGCAGGCGTAGCGGATACCGCCTTGCCCTGCGCCGCGGCGCTGGCGGCGCTGAGTTGGGAAAGCATCAGATCGAGGTTGCTGGTGTCGATGGCCATGGTGAATTTCCTGTCGCCAAAAAATTGGCATTCACGGATTTATAGCAAGCTGCGTGCCGAAATTCTACTCCGGCGCATTTTCTTCGCGATATTGCTTCAGTTTGTAGCGCAGCGTGCGTTCCGAAATGCCCAGAATCTCGATGGCCTTCTTGCGCGAGCCGCCGACCTTGGCGAGGGTTTCGAGGATGTGTTGCCTTTCGAGATACTTCATGTTGGCGGGGATTCCTGTGGAAACAGGGGCTTGTGTCGTCGCCACTGTAAAAGTCGGCGCTGGCGGAGGAAAAGGGGCCTGGTTCGAATTAAGCGCCTCATTTAATTCGAGCCTGGCCCCTTTTCCGTTCTGCAACAGCAGGTGATCCGCCTCGATGCTGTCCCCCGGCGCCAGAATCAGGGCGCGCTGCATGACGTTTTCGAGTTCGCGCACGTTGCCCGGCCAGGGGTGGGCGGCAAGGATTGCCGCCGCACCGGCGCTGAGTTTCGCCACGCGGCCAAGGCGCGCGCCATGCACGGCGAGGAAATGTTGCGCCAGTGGCACGATGTCGTCCGGCCGTTCGCGCAAGGACGGGATCGCCAGGGGAAAGACGTTGATCCGGTAATACAAATCCTCGCGGAACCGGCCGGCGGCGACTTCGGCGGCCATGTTGCGGTTGGAGGTCGCCAGCACGCGGATATCGACCGGCAGCGGTTTTTTGCCGCCGACCCGCTCGACCTCGCGTTCTTGCAGCACGCGCAGCAATTTGGCTTGCAGCGCCTGCGGCATTTCCGAGATTTCGTCGAGCAACAGGGTGCCGCCGTTGGCCTGCTCGAACTTGCCGGCCTGCGCGCCATGCGCGCCGGTGAAAGCACCCTTTTCGTGGCCGAAGAGCGTGGCTTCCAACAGGTTGTCGGGAATCGCCGCGCAGTTGATGGCGACGAACGGCCCGCGACAGCGCGGTGACTGGTCGTGGATGTAGCGGGCGAAGACTTCCTTGCCGACACCGGATTCGCCGGTGAGCAAGACCGTGGCATCGCTCTTCGCCACGCGCGCCGCCAGGAGCAGCACGTCCCGGGTCGCCTGGGCCGCCGCGATGACGCCGGGGGCGGCGGGCGGAATGGCATAACGCTCGATCTGGTCGAGCAAAGCTCTAGGCTCGAAGGGCTTCAGCATGAAGTCGCAGGCGCCGCCTTTCATGGCCGCGACGGCGCGGTCGACATCGCCGAAGGCCGTCATCAAGAGCACCGGCAGGCCGGGTTTGCGGGTGCGGATTTCGGCCAGCAGTTGCAGGCCGTCCATGGGACTCATGCGCAGGTCGGAGATGACCATGTGAAAGGCCTGCCGGTCAAGTTGCGCCAGGGCGGCCGGGCCGCCGTCGGCGCCAGTGACGCGATAGCCCGCGGCTTCGAGCGTGATCAGCAGCGCATCGCGCAGGGCGTCGTCGTCTTCGACAACCAGAATGTTCATTGCATTTTTGGCCATCAGTCTGACTCCTTGGGTGCCGCGCCATCCGAGCCCCGGCTGACGGTTAAAACAAATTCGGTGCCCACGCCGGGCGTCGATTCGACATCGATGCCGCCGCCATGCGCGCGCGCCACGCCCCGGGCGATGGCAAGTCCGAGGCCGGTGCCTTCGGTGCGGGTGGTGTAGAAAGGTTCGAAGAGGCGGGCCACGACATCGGGCGGCATGCCACGACCGTTGTCGCGGATGCTGAAGGCCAGCCGCTCGTCAGTCGCCGTCACACCCAGGTTGACCCGTCCGCCGCCACCGACGGCCACTGACTGCAGCGCGTTTTCCAGCAGGTTGGTCAGCGCGCCGGCAATGGCCTTGCGATTGCCGGTGAGCCCCAAATCTTCCGGGGCGGGGGTCAGCGCAAAGTCGACCCTGCGAGCGAGCGCAAGCGGTTCGAAGGTATGCGCCAGTTCGTGCAGCAGATCATTGACGGCAAACGCTTCGCGGCCCAGCACCTCGCCACGCGCGAACAGCAGCATGTCCTGAATCAGGCGCTCAAGATGTTTCAGTCGCCCCACGGTCTTTTGCGCGATGCTGATGCGGCTGGTCTCGGCAAGCTCGGGGTTTTCCAGGTTGCCGGCATAGAGCAGCGCGGCCGCCAGCGGGGTGCGCAATTGATGGGCGAGCTGCGCCGCCATTTCGCCCATCGCCGTCAGGCGGGCATTGCGCTCGGCCTGCTCCCTGAGGCGCGCGGTCTCGGCATTCGCCGCGGCCAGCTCGGCGGTGAGCGCGACAACCTGCCGCTCCAGCGCGCCGTAGGCGGTCGACAACTCCTCGGAGACCTGGTTGAACAGCCTGAAGGCCTCGGCAAGCTTGGCCGGGTCGGTGGGAATTTCGGCCGTCATGGAAGGTGGCAGCGTTTCAGTTACGTTCATCGTGGGTGAATAGTCGCCGAAAGTCGGCGCTGGTGATACGGCGAACAGTAACCGAAATGGCGGCAAATTTTGCCGCTACTTGC
>JAUSBB010000092.1 GCA_030652245.1 Rhodocyclaceae bacterium
GACGCCATCAAGTTGGCGCCGGAACTGCTCTCCCGCGTCGAAGCCGCCGCCGGACCGAGCTGCGATAATTTATCGCTGATCGTCATGGTCTGGGCCGACAGTCATCGCCCCGCCATACCCGCACCCCGCCGCGAAGATCCAGCGCCGGCAGCCGACTCGCCCAGCCCGGCCTGGACGGATGAAGAAATCGACCGGGCCATTGAAACCATTCGCGCCCGCATGAACGCCAAGGAATATATGCCATGAATAGTAATGCCCCCCCACGCTCGCAAAAGCAGCTCGCTGCCCCCCACCGGGGGGCGCATGTCTCCTTGGGGCGGCCCGGCGAAGACATGAGATCCGACGGCCGCACGCCCAGCCTGCTGCGCCCATTGACCATCACCCGCCACTACACCCGCCATGCCGAAGGCAGCGTGCTGGTGCAGTTCGGCCATACCCAGGTGTTGTGCACCGCCAGCGTCGAGGAGCGCGTGCCGCCCTTCCTCAAGGGCAAGGGGCGCGGCTGGGTCACCGCCGAATACGGCATGCTGCCGCGCTCGACCCACACGCGTACCGACCGCGAGGCGGCGAAAGGCAAACAGTCCGGCCGCACCCAGGAAATCCAGCGCCTGATCGGCCGTTCACTGCGCGCCGTGACCGACCTGGCCGCCCTGGGCGAACGCCAGATCACGCTCGACTGCGACGTGTTGCAGGCCGATGGCGGCACGCGTTGCGCCTCGATTACCGGCGCCTGCGTGGCGCTCCATGACGCGCTGGGGGGCTTGGTCGCCGCGGGCAAACTGGCCGCCCACCCGATGCGCGACTTCGTCGCCGCCGTGTCGGTGGGCATCGTCAAGGGTATCCCGGTGCTCGATCTCGATTACAGCGAGGATTCATCCTGCGACACCGACATGAACGTCGTGATGACCGGCCAGGGCGGCATGGTCGAACTGCAGGGCACGGCCGAGGGCGAGCCGTTCTCGCGTGCCGAACTCGACGCCCTGCTGGCACTGGCGGAAAAAGGGATCGGTGAAATCATCAGCTCACAAAAGCTTGCATTGGAAATCAAATGAAACAGATCGTCCTTGCCTCCGGCAACCCCGGCAAACTGCGCGAATTCAGCCAGCTCCTCGCCGCCGTCGATTTCGAGGTGCTGCCGCAATCCGCGTTCAACGTCCCCGAAGCCGACGAGCCGCACTGCACCTTCGTCGAGAACGCGCTCGCCAAGGCCAGGCACGCGGCGCAACTGACCGGATTGCCGGCCATGGCGGATGATTCCGGCCTGTGCGTCTCGGCGCTGGGCGGCGCGCCCGGCGTGTATTCCGCGCGTTATGCCGGCGAGCCAAAATCCGACGAACGCAACAACCAGAAGCTGATCGCCGCCCTGCAAGGACAGAGCGACCGTCGCGCCCACTACGTCGCCGTGCTGGTGTTCGTGCGCCAAGCCTCCGATCCGCAACCGATTGTCGTCGAAGGCGAATGGCATGGCGAGATCATCGACACGCCGCGCGGCGCGGGTGGTTTCGGCTACGACCCCTATTTCCTGGTGCCCGACCTGAACCAAACCGCCGCCGAGATTTCCGCCGAGGAAAAGAACAAGCGCTCGCATCGCGGCAAGGCCTTGGCGCTGTTGATTGAACGCCTGAAGTTGAATACTTGATCCCGGTAATCGCCGTCCCGCCAGCGCCGACTTTTGGCGAGTCCGGGCTGAAGGCGCCGCCACCGCTGGCGCTGTATGTGCACTGGCCGTGGTGCGTGCGCAAGTGTCCCTACTGCGACTTCAATTCGCATGAGGCAAAAAAACCGGTCGATGAAGCCGCCTATCTGGCGGCGCTGATCGCCGACCTCGAAGCCGCGCTGCCGGCCATCTGGGGCCGCTCGGTGATCTCGATCTTCATCGGCGGCGGCACGCCCAGCCTGATGTCAGGCAAAACCGCCGACGCGCTGCTGGCCGCGCTGCGCATGCGCGTGCCGCTGCTGCCCGAAGCTGAAATTACCCTGGAAGCCAACCCCGGCACGCTGGAAGCCGGCAAGTTTGCCGTCTTCCGTGATGCCGGCATCAACCGTCTGTCGCTGGGCATCCAGAGTTTCGACGATAGGAAACTTGCCGCCCTCGGGCGCATCCATTCGGGCGATGAGGCACGCCGCGCCATCGACCAGGCACTGACGCATTTTGAACGCGTCAATCTCGACCTCATGTACGCGCTACCGTCCCAGACCCTGCGTGAAGCGCAACAGGACATGGCCGCCGCCATTGCCACCGGTGTCAGCCACATTTCGGCCTATCACCTGACGCTGGAACCCAACACGCCCTTCCACCACGCCCCACCGCCCCTGCCGGACGACGATCTGGCGGCCGACATGCAGGAAATGGCGGAGGAACGCCTTGCCGCGGCTGGCTTCGCCCACTACGAAACTTCCGCCTTCGCGCAGCCTGACCAGCAGTGCAGGCACAACCTCAACTACTGGACCTTCGGCGATTACCTTGGCATCGGCGCCGGCGCGCACTCCAAATTATCCGACCATGCGGGTTTCCGCCGCGACGCCCGCCCGCGCAATCCGCGGGACTATCTGACCGACCCGGTTACGCGCCGCTGGCAGACCATCGCCGCCGCAGACCTGCCGGGCGAATTCATGATGAACGCGTTGCGCTTGACGGCGGGCGTGCCACAGGCGCTGTTTACCGAACGCACCGGGTTGCCGCTGGAGTTCATTGAAAAGTCGGCGCTGGCGGGACGGCGTGCCAGGCTGCTCGACACCGCCGCTGGCCGTTTGCGCCCGACGGTGCGGGGCCAGCGCTTTCTTAACCGACTGATGGCGATGTTTCTGGCCGACGACGCATAAACAACACGTCCCACACGCCATGGCCCAGGCGCAGGCCGCGCGTTTCGAATTTGGTCTGCGGCCGCCAGACTGGGCGGGGGGCGAAGCCCGCGGCCGTATTCGCCAACAGCGGCTCGGCGGTCAGAACTTCGAGCATCTGTTTCGCATATTCTTCCCAGTCGGTGGCGCAATGCAGATAGCCGCCGGGCGCGAGGCGCGAGGCCAGCAGGGCGACAAAAGGCGGCTGGATCAGGCGCCGTTTTTGTTGGCGTTTTTTCGGCCAGGGGTCGGGAAAGTAAATGTGGATGCCGGCCAGCGTGTCCGGCGAGATCATGTCGCGCACCACAAGGACGGCGTCGTGCTGGATGACGCGCAGGTTGGTGAGCTCGCGCGTGGCGATTTCCTTCAGCAGGCTGCCCACGCCGGGCGTGTGCACCTCGATGCCGAGGTAGTCGTTTTCCGGATGGGCGGCGGCGATCTGCGCCGTCGTCTCGCCCATGCCGCAACCGATTTCAAGTATTTTGGGCGCGCCGCGGCCGAACACGCCGGCCAAGTCGAGCGGGGCCGGCGCATAGGGCAAGCCGTGGCGCGGCATGCCTTCGTCGTAATAGCGCTGCTGGGCGCTGGAGATCCGCCCCTGGCGCAGCACAAAGCTGCGGATGTGGTCGCGTTGCATTTCAGTCATCTCGGCTTAACGAAATACGAAATTTGACGCCGAGTTCATTGACGAGCGCAGCGAGCAAACTTTGACCCCCGCCTCGGGGCGGGGGCTGGGGGTGGGGGGCGTTTTATTGCATTTTGCGTATTTCATGCACTGGGGTGGAGCTATCGACCATGAAAGTTTTGCTCCAGGCCGCGTTGGATGGTTTCCAGAATGTCGGCGTGCCGGCGGGTCATGTCGTAACGCGGTTGCGCCAGCGCCTCGGCGAGCGTGGCGCATGCCGGCTCAAGCGCTTCCGGTGGCAGATCGAGCACCAGTTTGAGCCCGATTGCGGCGGATACGACCGCGGGCAGGGGTTCGGCATCGGCAAAATAGTAATTTCCCAGCAGGCGTCTGGCGGCGTCAATCTGCGCCGCTTCGCGCTCTTGCCAGTTGAGCCAGGCCTGGGTCGCCGCATAGTGGCCGTTCTTTGCGCAAGCCAGGCCGAGCAGGCGCGCCCCATGCGCGACGCCCCAGAGCAGTTGCGCGGCCAGCACCTCGGGCTTGTCGAATGCATAGCCGGGGGGAACCGCCGCCTCCACATCGCGCGGCTCCACGGCTATCGCCGTCTCCACCTTACGCGGCTCCACGGCTGTCGCCGTCTCGCCAGCGCCGACTGTATCGTTGGCGCCAGCCGGCAGCGCGACCGCCATCAGCACTGCACAGCACTGCACAGCCCTGCGCATCACGGCCGGATCACGACCCGATCATGCCGGCCGTCGGCGAACTCGGGCTGGCGCTGTAGAGTTTTTTCGGCATGCGGCCGGCGCGGAAAGCCTCGCGGCCGGCTTCGACGGCCTTCTTCATGGCGCTGGCCATCAGCACCGGATTTTGCGCGCCGGCAATCGCCGTGTTCATCAGCACGCCGTCGCAGCCGAGCTCCATGGCGATGGCGGCATCCGAGGCGGTGCCGACGCCGGCGTCGACCAGCACCGGGACCTTGGCGGCATCGATGATGAGCTTGAGGTTCCAGGGATTCAGGATGCCGAGTCCCGAACCGATCAGCGATGCGAGCGGCATCACCGCCACGCAGCCAATGCTTTCAAGCAATTTCGCCTGGATCGGATCGTCCGAGCAATACACCATCACCTGAAAACCGTCCTTCACCAGCGTTTCAGCGGCTTTGAGGGTTTCCGGCATATTGGGAAACAGGGTTTGCGGGTCGCCCAGCACTTCCAGTTTCACCAGGCTGTGGCCATCGAGCAGTTCGCGCGCGAGGCGCAGGGTGCGCACGGCCTCTTCAGCGGAATAGCAGCCGGCGGTATTCGGCAGATAGGTGTAGCGGTCGGGCGGCAGCGCATCCAGCAAGGAGGGTTGCCCAGGTTCCTGGCCGATGTTGGTGCGACGGATCGCCACGGTGACGATCTGTGCGCCGCTGGCCTCGACGGCGCGGCGCGTTTCATCGAAATCCTTGTATTTGCCGGTGCCGACCAGCAGACGGGAGGAATACGCCTTGCCGGCGATGGTGAGGAAGTCTTGCGTCATGAATAAACCCTGTAAAAAAGTATCAGCCGCCGCCAACGGCGACCACGATTTCAAGCCGGTCGCCCGCCGCCAGCAGGGTGCTGGCATGCTGGCTTTTCGGCACGATCTCGCCGTTTTTTTCGACGGCCACGCGGCGGCCCAGCAAGCCTTCATTTTCCAGCAACGCGGCCAGGGTCAGAGGCGCGGGAACTTGCCGTGGCGCGCCGTTTATCGAGATTTCAAGCATGCGTCGATGGTATCACGCGGGTGGCGGACCCTCGGCGCTGGCATCCCCTCCAAGGCGCCACGCGAATGTGCCTGCAGGGCCCCAGAACAACCGGTCATTGCTCACGCCAAATTCGCGCAGGTGCGCGGCGAGCTCCTGGGCCTGCATGCCGCCGACCACCGACTGATCGGGCTGATACGCCATGCGCCGCACCAGGGTGTCGCCCTGGATTGCCTCGATGGCGCAAAAAATGTCGGCGCCGGCCTGCAGCTTCCTCTCGGCGAGCGCCGCCAGTTCGGCAACCAGTTGATCGAGCTTCTGCTGGGCACGCTCGCGATCCTCCTGGGCGGCCTGCCAGTTGCGCAGCTGTTGCGCATAGGTCGCCTGGGTCTGGCGCCAACTGGCCTCCTGCGTGGCCGATAGTTTTGCGCCGCCCTTGGCGATGGTGACGGCGAGCGCCATGTATTGCTTGAAGCCGGTATCCGCCAGCATCCGCGCCTGCTCTTCACCGAGCGCGGCAAGGCGCTGTTCGATCTGCTGGCGCGCTTCTTCCAGTTCCGTGACTTCGTGGTTGTGGCGCGTGAAATCCGGCACCAGCAGGGCGACGATGGTCTCGATATCCTTCTTCGCGCCGCTCTTGGCAATCCTGATCTGTTTGCCGGCAATGGCACAGCCTTCGGACAATTCGACATTCACTTCCTCGCCCAGAATGTCGCAATTGACGGCGTGTTTCACTGTCACGCGGCTGCCGACAATCGTGCTGCTCTCGGCGAACTCGACATGCACATCGCCCCCGCGCGCTTCCAGCACCGCGCGCGAGGCGCGTCCTTCCACCGTGATGCTGCCGCCCGGACTTTCGATATGGCCGCCCGCCAGGCAGGATTTGAGCAACACCCGGCCGCCGTGGGAAATGATGTTTCCATACACGTCGGAAAAAAACGTCATGTGACGGCCTTCGACGACGCGCCGCTCCTGGACTTCGCCATGCTCTTCGAACTCATCGCCGGCGAGCGACACATCGCCGGTCGTCCGCATGCTGACGCCTTCGCGGCTGACGATTTTCTCGGTCACCGAAATCAGGTGGTTCTGCTTGTCGATGTTGATAAAACCGTCGATGGCCGAAACAATGAACTCACCCTCTGCCGAGCGTTCGACGCGGGTACCCGGCCCGGCCTGGGCCGCCAGATCGAAGTCCTTGGGGAGGGCCGGCTCCAGCAGCGCACCCGTCACGCTGCGACCGGACTTGCCCAGGCAGCGCGGAATTTTCTTCAGCAGCCGGACATCGGCCGTGATTTGCGGGAAGCGGTTCTTGAAGTGGTGCAGGTCCATGCGGCCATCCGGCAGAATCATCGGCGCATTGTCCCGATGCAAGGCGGCGGATTTTTCCTCGATGCTGGCGTCCTGCCCGACAGTGGGCTGCACCGCCCGGGCAATCTCCAGCCGGATCGCCTGGCTGCCCTGGATTGCCTCGCGCACCCGATCTTCGGCAATACCGAAGCGCACCCCCTTTTCCCACAGGGCGGCAACGAATTCGTCGAAATCCAGCCGGGTGGGTTCCAGGCGCTTTCTGACTTCCTCGCCGATTATTTCCGCACTACCGTCATCCGCCGGCGGGCCGAATAGCGGCACAGTCTCCTCGATTTCAATCGCCACCGGCTCGAATAAATACTCGGCCTTGGTCTTGTCAGGAGAAATTTTCACCGCGTGATACAGCGCCTGCCGCACCAGGGGAAAGGGCACGACACCGGCAGCCAGCCGGACCGGGCCACTCTTCATTTCCGCCTGGCCATACAGCAGGGCCTGAAAGGCCGTGTAATCAAGATCGGCAAAGCGCGCGGCGGCGGTAAATACTCGCTCGACGAAGGTCAGGAAGCCCGGCTCACCAGCCACCAGCGGATCGACAAACAACCCCGTCGCCCGCCGCTCGACAAAAGCTGGCAGCAGCACTTCGCCGTCCTTGAGATCGGCCATCCCGCCCACCGCGCTCGTCTTGTCCGCTTCGTTTTCGCTCATGCTCGCCCTGTTCTGCCCTGGTGTGCGATTGCCCGCCGCCCGCAAGTATCGTTAGAATGGCGAGAAATCGCAATGACGCGGGTGTCGTATAACGGCATTACCTGAGCTTCCCAAGCTCATGAAGAGGGTTCGACTCCCTTCACCCGCTCCACTTTCCCCATGCCCTCCTTCGCAGAACGCCTGATCGACTGGCAACACAGCCACGGGCGGCGCGACCTGCCCTGGCAGCAGAGCAGCGATCCCTATCGGGTCTGGCTGGCGGAAATCATGTTGCAGCAAACGCAGGTAGCCACCGTCATCGGCTATTACACGCGATTTCTTGAGCGCTTTCGCAATCTTGACGAGCTCGCCGCCGCGCCGGTCGGGGATGTCATGGCGCTCTGGAGCGGCCTGGGCTATTACGCCCGGGCGCGCAATCTGCACGCCGCTGCCCGCGCCGTGATGTTGCAGCATGGCGGACAGTTCCCCCGCGACCCGGCGGCGCTGGCCCGGTTGCCGGGCATTGGCCGGTCGACGGCCAACGCCATCGCCGTGTTCTGTTTTGGGGCACGCCTCCCCATCCTCGATGGCAATGTCAAACGACTGCTGTGCCGCTACCTCGGCATTGCTGGCTTGCCCGGCACGTCAAGCGTGGAAAGTCGGCTCTGGCAGGACGCCGCCGCCTTGTTGCCGACGCGCCAGGCGGCCACCTACATCCAGGCACAGATGGACATGGGCGCGACGGTCTGCACGCGGCGCCAGCCGCGTTGCGCGGCATGCCCGGTTGCCGACCGCTGTGTCGCCCGCCGGGAAAATCGCGTCACCGAGTTGCCGACACCCCGCCCGAAGAAAACCCTGCCGGAACGCGCCGTTACCCTGCTGGTGCTCCGCGCGGAAAATTGTGTTTTGCTGGAAACCCGTCCGCCCGCCGGCATTTGGGGCGGATTGCTGTCGCTGCCCGAACTCCCGGAAGGCGCCGAAGCCACCGATCACTGCGCCCAGCACCTCGGCGTGCGAATCGACGCCGTCCTGCCAGCGCCGACTTTTACGCAGAACTTCACGCATTTTCGGCTGCACATCCGCCCGCTGTTTTGCGTGGCGGCGACTCAACCA
>JAUSBB010000094.1 GCA_030652245.1 Rhodocyclaceae bacterium
ACCAAAGCGCGCCAGACCAGGCCGACCGCGCTTTGCAAATGCTCGATATCGGCATCGTCGCCCAGGCCGAGTTCCGGACGGGCGTCGAAGCCAATCTCGCCGGGCAACGGCAGCCCCAGCCTGACGCCGAGCGCCCCCGCCGCGCTGGACAAGAGGATTCCGGAGGCCATGTCGCCGCCCTGCACCGCCGCCTGCACCCACTGGCTCGCCTGGGTGCGCCAGCAATACACGGCGTCCTCGAAGTCGCCGACGATGGCGAAGGTTGCCGCGGTCAGCCGCGCCGGCAGCCAGTCAAGCCACTGAAAGGCCTGCTGGGCGAAACGGAAAAATGAATTGCCGGACTCTGGCAGGACCGTCACCGCCCAACGCTGCATCACGCACAAGCCAAGCCGATACAGCACCGCCCCGGCCGGTCCGAGCACCGCAAACCAGAACAAGGGCGCAAACACATGACGATGCGCCGCGACGACCCCCTGTTCGATGGCCAGACGCGATATTTCCGCCGAACTGAAGCGTGCCGCGTCGTGGCCGCGCCACGCCGCCAGCAGATGACGGGCGCGCTCGACCTCGCCCATGCGCAGGGCCATCTGAATATCGGTGAAAAAATGGCTGAACTGGCGCAAGCCCATGGTGAGATACAGCACCGCCACGGCGACCACGAAACCCAGCACCGGATGCAGCGCCTCCAGGACACCATGCAAAACCAGGATCAGCAGCGCCGGCAGCGCCACCCCCAGCCCCCAGGCCGCCGCGCCATGCCGTGCTTCGCCACCATTGAACTGGCGCTCAAGAAAGTCGGCGTACAGCGCCTGCCAGGCAGCCACGCGCTCCGCAGGCAGGGCTTTGAGCTGCTCGAGCACAAGAACGCAGATAATGGCGAAAAATGTCATGACGGATGGCGGAAAAAGGCAGGGCGAAGATATCACACTCCCCGGCGATGCAGCGTCCGCACTCCCCTCGTCAATCCTGTGCAAACAGGCACTGGCGCAGGTTCACCAGCATCCCCGCGGTCGCCCCCCAGATGAAGCGGCCCTGCCAGGGCACGGCCCAGTAGTGATGCACCGCGCCCTGCCACTCGATCGGGTGCTGCTGGTAGTTGGCCGGATCGAGCAAAAATTCCAGCGGCGGCTCGAACACTTCGGCCACCTCGAAATCGTCGAGTTGCAAATTGAGCGGCGGTGTCACCAGACCCACCACGGGCGTGATCCGGAAGCCGGTGCCGGTGAAATAGTCGGACAAGATGGCCAACACCTCAACCTGGGCAGACAGAATGCCGACCTCTTCATGACTTTCGCGCAGCGCCGTGACGACCGGCGACGCATCGGCGGATTCGCACCGCCCGCCCGGGAAACTGACCTGCCCGGCATGGTCGCGCAAATGGGCAGTACGCTGCGTCAGCAGCACGGTCAGCCCGCTGGGCCGATTCACGATCGGCACCAGCACCGCGGCGGCGACCGGCATCCCCGTTGGCCCGGTTGACCTAGGCGCCTCGCGTACCGAGCTCCGCGGCCGGTCGGCCAAGAGAGTCTGACGCAGCCAGTCCGCCGTCACCGCCATGATCAATAGCGTTGTGTCAGCGTCATCGAGGCACCATCGCGGCGGATTTCCATGCGGTTGAGAAAGCTCATGCCCAAGAGCACCACCGGCATGTCCTGCTCATGCACCGAGGCATCGACATCCAGCAGCGTGATGTCGCCGAGCTTGACGCTCGCCAGCTTGACCCGCCAGACGCGCGCCACGCCGTTGGCCGTCTGGGTCATGCCCGGCATACCCTTGGTCGGGTCGATGCGGGCGCGGCGGGCGTCGGCCGCGCCCAGCGAAACGAAGGTCGCGCCGGTATCGACCAGAAACCGCATCGGCGTCCCGTTGATGCTGCCCGGCACGACAAAATGTCCGCGCGCGTCGGCCATCAGCGTTGTCACCGGTCGCGCGGCGCCCGGCGCGGACACCACGCTCTGACCAAGCGCCACGCGCCGCGACTTGCCCGCAATCTCGAAGACGGCCGCGCCGGATTCGATGCTCAGCAGTTTCACGCCCTCGGGGGTCGTCGCGCCCACGGCCAGCGTCTGGCGTTGGCCGCCATCGATTACCACCAGCGCCTTGCCCGGCAACAAGCCGACCAGCGCGACATCCGCCGCCAGCGCGCTGAAATTCCAGGCGCACAACAACAGGACGAAGCAGTGTCGCGCCAGCAGCATGACTTTTTTCAGTCCCTGAAGTTGCCGTACTGCAGCGGAAAATCGGTAATCGTCTGCTTTACCAGGGCGATGACCTCCTGCAGCAGGTCGCGCTTGGCGCCGGTGATGCGCACGGCATCGCCCTGGATGGTCGCCTGCACCTTGAGTTTGCTGTCCTTGACGAGCTTGACGATTTTCTTCGCCAGTTCCTGCTCGACGCCGGTCTTGATCTTCAGCTCCTGCTTGGCCTTGTTGCCGGACACGCTCTGCACGGTGCCGATGTCGAGGCGCTTGGTGCTTTCGCGTTCCTTTTTCTCCATCTCCGGGAACAGGATGTCCTTGACCTGACTGAGTTGAAACTCAGAATCGCCGAACACCGTGATGAGCTTGTCCTTTTCGTTGAACTCGGCCCGGGCTGAAGTGCCCTTGAAGTCGTAGCGGTTGCCGATGTGCCGGCCGGCTACGTCGATGGCATTTTTCAGGGCAACGAAATCGGCCTCGGAGCTAATGTCAAATGAGGGCATTGCGTTTCCTTTTAACCAAAGTGGCAAACGTAGTGATAGGGCGCGCCGGTCACCTCGATGTCGAAGGACGAGTCGCCCGGCACATTGAATGACTCTCCGGCGGAACAGTTTTTCCAGTCCGCACCCTTGAGGCGGTAGCGGCAGGCGCCGGCAACAGTTTCCATGATCTCCGGCGCGCCGGTGTTGAAGCTCAGCGTGGCCGGCAAAATCACGCCGACGCTCTTTTTCGTGCCGTCGGCAAACTGCACGGTGTGGCTGACGCACTTGCCGTCGAAATAGACATTGGCTTTTTTGACGACGGCGACATTGTCGAACTTGTTTTCCAGCACGGTCATGTTAAATCCCCCACAATTTTTCGAGAATCGTCTTGGCGATGAAGCCGAGCATGCCGAAGGCGAGCACGAAGAACAACGCAAAGGTGCCGAGCTTGCCGGCCTTCGAGCGATAGGCCAGTTCGCCGATGATGAATAGCATATACAACATGAAGGCGCCGAGGCCGAAGGTCATGCCCCAATGCGCCACCTCTGCTTCGCTGAAACCGAACAACGGCCCTGCCCTGCCCGAAGTTACTACTTGCGCCGGGCCGGCCTGGCGCTGCGTTTGACGCGGGCATTCTCGGCAATGCGCATGCGCAAGGCATTGAGCTTGATGAAGCCGCCCGCATCCTTCTGGTCATAGGCGCCGGCGTCGTCCTCGAAGGTGGCGATGGTCGAATCGAACAGTGAATCGGTCGGCGAATCGCGGCCCACCACCGACACGCTGCCCTTGTAGAGCTTGACGCGCACCCAGCCATTGACGCTCTGCTGGGTGTGGTCGATCAGCACCTGCAGGGCGCGGCGCTCCGGGCTCCACCAGTAGCCGTTGTAGATCAGGCTGGCGTAGCGCGGCATCAGGTCGTCCTTGAGATGCGCGACTTCACGGTCGAGGCAGAGCGATTCGATGCCGCGATGCGCCTTCAAGAGGATCGTCCCGCCCGGCGTTTCATAGCAGCCGCGCGACTTCATGCCGACATAGCGGTTCTCGACGAGGTCGAGACGGCCGATACCATGCTTGCCGCCGATCTGGTTGAGCGTGGCCAGCAGT
>JAUSBB010000099.1 GCA_030652245.1 Rhodocyclaceae bacterium
CGTGAACTGGCAACGCTGACTAACCATCGTTTTGTGCAGCAGCCAGATGCCTTGCGCGCCAACGACTATGACGTCATGAACCAGAATCTGTTTGGTTTTCTCGACAAACTCATGGTGGCTTATGCCGCGAACTGCGGTGTCACCCTTAACGAGCCGAACGCCTGATCGAATCCGAAAGCGATCTTATAGACCACTTGTGAACCGCCCCGGCCGGGGCGGTTCACACCCGCTGGCGGGTAAAGCTCGTCCTGTCTTACTTCAGCGCGACCTTGGGAAAGTCGACCGGAACGTCAAACGCGACATTGACGTAGTTGGTGAAGAGATTCAGCGCGACGTGGGCCATGATTTCGACGATTTGCTCATCGCCAAATCCGGCATCGCGTAGGCGGGTGACATCGGCTTTGTTGACCTGGGCACGCTGTTCGACCACCTTCAGCACGAAGGTCAGCGCCGCGGCGGTCTTGGCGTCGCCGGATTGGCCCGCTTGTGCGGCAGCCATCTCGGTGGCGGTTGCGCCGGCATTTTGGCCGAGCACGGTGTGGGCGGCCAGACAGTATTCGCAACGATTCCGGTTGGCGATCGCGACCGCGATCTGTTCACCAAGTTTGGCACCCAAGGTGCCCTTGTCCAACGCGCAGAAGGAACCCCACATGCTCTTGAGCGCGGCGGGCGAGTTTACGACGGCGCGGAACATGTTGGGCACGGTGCCAAATGCCTGCTGGATTTCCGCCAGCACGGCGGCGCGATCCGGAGTGGTTTGAGTGGGTTCGATCAGATTGACGTGGCTCATGGGTGTTTCCTTTATTTGATGGGAATGTGTGTCAGTCGAGCGGGAGTTTTCATTCACAGCACATGCTCGATCGGGGAGTGGTCTTCGAGGCGCATGACCTTGCCGTTGATCACCAGCGACGGCAGCCGCGCGACGCCAGCGGCAACTGCCTCGCCAGCCCGGCGGTTGTCCGCGCCGAGGTTGACGATCTCGACGTTTAGTCCGGGTGCCGAGGCGAAGCTATCGGCGATGGACAAACAAATGGCGCAGCCGTCGTGGTAGAGAATCGCCGGCATCTCAGAACTCACCATCCTTGATGTACGGTTGACTCCACAAGATGCTCTGCATCAGCACCGCCTTCACCCATGCTGTATGCATCTTCTCGACATCGGCCGCCGATGCGTCCTTTTTGGCAAGGAATGGTTTGAGCGTGGTGGTGACGGGAATGGTCAGCGCTGGGATATAGCGGAAGTTCACCTGGGCGACGCTCGGGACGCGGTCGGTCTTGTTCTTCTTCAGACGATTGTGGCGCAGGCCGATCTCGTACTGCCAATCCAGCCATTTCTGGTCGTAGTTGGCGTCGGCGGTGTCGAGAACCCACAACGCGAAGCGCTTGCGCACGGCTTCCAGGTATGCACCGTCGGGCCTGCCAGTCTTCGCATCACTGAAAAAATGGACCAGTTCGGGCGTCGAGGCGACGAAGCCGTACCAAACATCGAGGATGGCGTCGGTCTGGTCGGCTAGGATTGCCTTGCTCTGGCGCAGCGCATTGATGTCCTCTTCAGTGAATAGCAACGTCGTCTGCAGCGCCTTGAGGTCCGTCATCGTGTATGGCGCTTTGGACAACGTCCGCTGACCATAGGCGTAACCGGGAGCACTTGTACCGGGTTGCTGCTGCGCGTGGCTAACTGAGCAAACGCACGCCAATGCGATGGTGAAAAAGGTGGGTATGTGTGGCTTCATATGACTCTCCAAGGTTGGGTTGGGATCGTCGATCCGCTGTGATCGACGGCTTGAAGTTTGGTCGAAAAATCTGAATTATTGGATACAATATGTACAATAAAGATACCAATTAGTTCGAATGAGCGCATATGAAAGATAGCCTTCCAGTTGATCGTCTATCCGGCATCCTCGAACGCTTCCGCGTGCAGGCGCAGTTGCATCATTCCGGCGCGCTGTGCGGACTCAATCACTTCGACGCTTGCGAAGGACACGGTTACTTGCACGTGTTGCGCCGCGGTCAGCTAAAAGTGAGCCATCCGGGTACGCGCGATGTGCCCAAATCGATGCACCTCAAAGAACCGACGCTGTTGCTGTATCCGCGCCCGATGACGCATCGCTTCCACAACCCTCCGTTGGAGGGTTCCGACTTCACCTGCGCGCGCCTGGTCTTCGATGGAGGAGAACGCAACCCGCTGGCGCGGGCGCTACCGTCTTTGATCGTTTTGCCGTTGGCGCGGATATCCGGTTTGCACTCGACGCTGGAGTTGTTGTTCGCTGAAACCGACCGCGTGCGCTGCGGCCAGCGACTGCTGGCCGATCGGCTGTTTGAGGTAGTCGTTCTCCAGTTGCTGCGCTGGTTGCTCGACAATCCACAGGAGGCAGGTGTGCAGCCCGGACTCATCACCGGGTTGTCGGACCCGCGCCTGGCCCGTGCACTGGTAGCGATGCACGACAGTCCCGGCGAACCGTGGACGCTGGAGCGCATGGCCGAATGCGCCAGCATGTCGCGCACTTCGTTTGCCACTACGTTTCGCGAGGTAGTGGGGCAGCCTCCGGGGGACTATCTGACCGACTGGCGTATCGCGCTGGCGCAAAGCCGGCTGCGCGAGGGGCGACCGATCAAGCTGTTGGCGGAAGAGCTCGGTTATGCGAATGCTTCGGCGCTATCGCGTGCGTTTGCGGCTAGGATGGGGATGTCACCTCGTGATTGGTTGGCGAAGACACATTCTTAAAACCGGGCAAATTCAGATCAGTGATGATCCGCGTTGCCGCTCAAAGTCCCAAGACACGTCACTGCCGCGAACCGTCGCTGCGAGTTGGCGCCCCAACCGTTGTTCGATCACCGGCCTCCATGGAATCAGACTGAATCCCATGCCGTCATCAAGCATAGCGTAGCGCCCGCTAGCAAGCGTGACGCTGCGCCGGTAGATACCGCTCACGCGCTGCCCGTCGGAAACCGGCCGGTGCTGCAGGCCGGTTTCCGCTTCTATGTCCTGCGTGGCCTTCGTTAACTCGCGGTTGCGCAGCGTCGTCAGCAAGTCGCGCGCGAGGACGACGCGCTGCCCCCGCCGCTCGGCCAGCCCCTGTTCGGTCAGGAAATCGGCGCGCTGTTGCAGTGCGTCCTTGACCTCGCTGCCAAAGCCCAGATCACCCAGCCTCTTGCCGCCGCCGATCAACTGCTGGTCGAGCCAGGTGGCGCCGATCACGCGGGTTTGCCGCTCGATGGGCAGGTGTGATTTCAGCGCCACCGCCACGCCGCCGTCGAGGCGCTGAGCATCGTACTGGCGGCCTCGCTCGGTCAGGCTCTCAGGCACACGCCAGACGCCTTCGGCTATGCGCTCCACGATGCCGATGCGGCGCAGGGCTTCCAGCCGCCGTACATGTGCCGCCACCACTTCGTGTGGGTCGCGGTCCGGCATGGCCTTTCCCTGCACGATGGCCAAGTGATGATCGGTGCGGTACACACCATCGACGGCCAACGCCGCGATGTTCTTGTCAGCCGCGCGCACGTCGGTCGAGCCTTTCACCTCCACCACGGCACCAGTTGGGTATTGCTCCAATTCCGATCGCGGCGGCAGTGCAACGTAGTGCGCCTTACCATCGGTCCCGTCGATGACGAGGTAGCCCTTGTCGTACAGCTCGTCGGCCAGCCCCTTGCCGGCGACGCGACCGACAATGGCACGGCTTTCCTCGCCGGCCTGGAACACGGCCAGCTCGCGCTGCTTGCCGCTCATGGCGCGATGCATGGTGCGGATGATGTCCCCGCGCTCACCCATGGCCCGCAGAGTAGGCTCGGCCTCGGCACGGATGGCCCATACGCCGGGTTGCTGCTCGGTCGCCAGCCCCATGCGCTGCAAGCGCTGCAGACGGCCGATGAGCATTTGCCGCTGACGTTGCAGTC
>JAUSBB010000061.1 GCA_030652245.1 Rhodocyclaceae bacterium
CGGCAGATCGGCAAGACAAGTGATGACGCGCCTACGCAGCATGGCCACGGATTCACCGTCGGGCGGTATGTAGTGGAGCGGATCGGCGGCCCATGCATCAATAGCGGGGCGGCCGATGGCAGCCCAGGGCTGCATTTCCCATGTACCGAAATCGAGTTCCATGAGCCGCGCGTCGAAAACCGGCTGCGGGTGCAGCAGCTCGGCGAGTCGGCGACAGCGCGCGAGCGGGCTGGAAAATAGCGGCGCGTCGGCTGGCAGAAGTTCGCGCAAGGCGGCGGCGCGGATTGTCGGGTCGTCGGTCAGCGGCAGGTCGGTGCGGCCATAGCAGACGCCGGGTGCAACCGCGGGGCGCGGATGCCTGACTAGAAACAAACGCACAAAATTAGCCCCCCACGCTCGCAAAAGCGCTCGCTGCCCCCCACAGGGGGGCGTGCTGTGCTTGGGACGGCCCGACGCACAGCAGCCCCAGATAGAAGGCGAGTTCGGCCAGTTGTTGGGTCGCGCCGAGGCAGTCGCCCGTGTAGCCGCCGAGGCGCCGGACGAAGTAACGCGCGGCGAACAGCGTCACGCCGGCGACCAGCGCGAGGGCAATGGCAACCTGTGCTGCCGGCAGCAGCAGGCAAGGCGCGAGGCCAAACAGCGCGGCGACGGCGAGTTCGCCCTTGCCCAGGCGCGTGGCGAGCGGCTTCGATTTGGCCGAGTCGTCTTCGCGCGCATAGTCGAGCGCATAAATCAATGTCGTGGAGGCGAAACGCGACACGCTATGACCGGCGATCAGCATGACCACAAAAGTCGGCGCTGGCGGGACGGCGACGAGAGCCGTCAGCGCCTCGAACTTCGTCAGCAACGCCATGCCGATGCCAATGGCGCCGTAGCTGCCGATGCGCGAATCCTTCATGATCGCGAGCACCTGCTCCCTCGTCCATCCTCCGCCGCAGCCGTCGATACTGTCAGCGAGCCCGTCCTCGTGGAATGCGCCCGTGGCGAGCAGCGTCGCCGCCATGCCGGCGAGCACGGCGATCACCGGCGGCCACAGTTGCAGGGCCGCGAGCGTGGTCGCCGCGCCGATGGCGCCGATGATGATGCCGATTGCCGGGAAGTAGCGCGCGGCGTGGTTGAGCTGCGCCGCCGAATGACCAACCCAGCCCGGCACCGGCAGTCGCGTGAAGAAACGCAATGCGGCGAAGAAGTATTCGGCTTCTCTGCGAATCATAGTTTGTCGGAAACGTTCGCCGACTCGAAGCTCGCCATCTCATTGAGGAAGGCGCCTGCCGCGCGCACCAGCGGCCAGGCCAGCGCCGCGCCGGTGCCTTCGCCGAGCCGCAGGTCGAGCGACATGAGTGGCGCAACATTGAGCGCGGCCAGTTGCGAGCGGTGGCCCGCTTCGGCCGAGGCGTGGCAAAACGCGGCGTAGTCGAGAAAGGCGGGTTGCAATCTGGCCGCGACCAGCGCCGCCGCACCGCAGATGAAACCGTCGACCAGCACCAACATCCGCTGCCGCGCCGCCGCCAGCATGGCGCCTGTCATCATCGCAACCTCGAAGCCGCCGAACTGCGCGAGCACGGCGAGCGCATCGTGGCGCGATCCGGCGTAGCGTGACAAGGCTTGACGCAGCAGCACCTTCTTGCGCGCCAGACCCGTATCGTCCAGCCCGGTGCCGCGTCCGACACAGTCGTCGAGTGGCGCATCCGTCAGGCAATGTGTAAGCAGCGCGGCGGATGCCGTGTTGCCGATGCCCATTTCGCCGAAGCCGATGACCTCGCAACCCGTCGCCGCGAGTTTGGCGACGATGTCCGCGCCACGCGCCATGGCGGTATCGCGCTGGGCCGCTGTCATCGCCGCGCCATCAAGATAGCTCGCCGTCCCGCCAGCGCCGACTTTTGCGTCGACGAGATTGCTCCGCACGCCAAAGTCGTGCGCCACGCCGGCGTCGACCACGGTGAGCGTAATGCCGTTGGCGCGGGCGAACACGTTGATGGCCGCGCCGCCGGCGAGAAAATTCTCGACCATCTGCCAGGTCACCTCCTGCGGAAAGGCCGAGATGCCCGCCCGGGCGGCGCCGTGGTCGCCAGCAAAAACGACGATGTGCGGCTGGTTCAAAGTCGGCGTCAGCGAGCCGCGCACCAGGCCGATCTGCAGCGCGAGGTCCTCCAGCCGGCCGAGGCTGCCGGGCGGCTTGGTCTTGTTGTCGATCTTGTGGCGCAGTTCGGTTTCCAGACTGCGGTCGAGCGGGGGTATTGCGAGGGAATGCATCCGATTCATCCTTCCAGAAAAGCGAAAAGGGTTTCGCCGCGCGCGGCCAGGCATGCGGCGAAACCCTTGCCACAGGTTTCATGAAAATGACACGGCAGGTCTTCTGGCTCCCGGATCGTCCGCAACGTCGCGCCTTCCCATGGTTTCCCACAGTGGCTGCCTTGCGGCATGCGACGTTCGTCCCCGGTTACAGCGGCGGGCCCGCTGCCGAATTGCACGGCATTCCCTTGACCGAATCGGAACCGATTATATTCCCCCCATGAACGAACTCATCATCGGCGGTGCCCGTTCGGGCAAGAGCGCTTTCGCCGAAGCACAGGCGCTGGCCTCCGGCCAGCGCGTCATCTACGTCGCCACCGCGCAGGCGCGGGACGCCGAAATGGCGCGGCGCGTCGCCCACCACCAGGCACGCCGCCCGGCCGCCTGGCGCAGCATCGAAGCACCGCTGCGGCTGGCCGAAACGCTGGGTGCGCAAGCGGCGCCCGACACCTGCCTGCTGGTCGATTGCCTGACGCTGTGGCTGTCCAACCTCTTCTTCGCCGGCAGCGCCGCGCGCCAAGCCGAAGCGGACGAGGCCATCGCCTGCCCGCTGCTCGCCGGCGAGACCCAGGCCCTGCTCGACGCGCTGCCGGCGCTGCCCGGCCGCATCATCCGCGTCAGCAACGAAGTCGGCTGGGGCATCGTGCCCATGCACCCCGTCTCGCGGCTGTTCGCCGACGAGCAGGGGCGGATCAACCAGCGCGTCGCCGCAGTCAGCAACCGCGTCACCCTGGTCGCGGCAGGGCTGCCGCTGGAACTCAAATCGGCCCCGATTTGAACTACGGGTTTGGGTAAGGTACTTGGGCGGCTTGGACCCATTGCCGTCATATGCCGAATGAGAATCCGCCAGCCGCACTCCCCTCCATAGCGGTCACCTAGGCTGTGATGGATCAGCCCTTCGCCAGACGGGCTTCAGGTTGAGCGAGAAACCGTTCGAATTCGTCTATCGGCAGCGGCCGGCTGAAGAAATATCCCTGATAGGCGTGGCATCCCGAGTTGGCCAGAAAGTCCCGCTGTGCCTCTGTTTCGACGCCCTCTGCGATCACCCCCAGCCCCAAGTTCTGTCCCAGCGCAATGATGGTCCTGGCAATGGAGGCATCGTTGGGATCGGTAAGCACGTCCCGCACAAACGACCGGTCGATCTTCAACTGGTCCAGTGGCAGGCGCTTCAGGTAAGACAGCGAGGAATAGCCGGT
>JAUSBB010000102.1 GCA_030652245.1 Rhodocyclaceae bacterium
AGCGAGGCGATCATCAGGCCTTCGAGCGGATTCGGCAGCGGCCCGCCCCAGTAAATGGGCGCGGCGAGCGTCATGCTGAGGGTGCCGATCAGGGCGGTGTAGAACAGCATGGTCAGCGTGTTTTCCGTGGGCGAGAGCATCCGCGTCTGGATCTGATAGATGCTGTAACAGGCAGCGGCGGCCAGCACGAAGAGGACGCCGGTCAGGTTCAGGGTGCCGCCGGGGCGAGCCACCAGCAGGGCGCCCGCGAAGCCGCAGAGGCTCGCGGCCCAGTGCAGCGGCCCGATTTTTTCGTGCAGCAGCGGCCCGGCCAGCAGGGTGACCACCAGCGGGGTGATGAACAGCAGCGCGGTGGTTTCGGCAAGCGGCAGGTGGCGAAAGGCGGCCATGCAAAAACCGGTGGTGCCGACCAGCATCAGGGCGCGCATGATCTGCAATTTGGGCCGCTGTGTCGTGACCAGCCGCCAGCGCATGGACGGTGCCAGAACCAGCATCATCAGAAGGAAGTGCAGCGTATAGCGCGCCCATACCAGCATGGGTACGGGGAAGGTCTGCGAGAGATGCTTGGCGGTGGCGTCGAGCAGTGCAAAGCACATCACGGCCGCCAGCATCAGCAGGATGCCGCGCAGGGGATGATGCTCAACCGCCAATGGTGATAATCCAGTCGTTCAGGATTTGCCGCGCGGGGTCGATGAGTTCGCCGGCCGTCAGGCCAACGGGTCCCAGCCCGCCCGCCACGCAGGCATTGGCGGCGGCGCCGTGGAGATGCACGGCGCCCAGCAGGGCTTCGAGGGGCGGCCAGCCCTGCGCCAGCAGTGCCGACAGCATGCCGGTCAATACATCGCCGCTGCCCGCGGTGGCCAGGCCGGGGTTGCCGGTGGTGTTGATAAACCAGCGCGCATCCGGGGCGACGATGATCGTGCCACAGCCCTTCAGGGCGACATACACACGCAGCCGTCTGGCCAGTTCCAGCGCGGCCGCCAGGCGATCCGCCTGAACCTCCGCCGTGGAACAAGCGAGCAGGCGCGCCGCTTCGGCCGGGTGCGGCGTGATGAAAGTCGGCGCTGGCCGGACGGTGGTCTTGCGCAGCAGCAGCGGGCTTTGCGTGAGCAGATTGAGGCTGTCGGCGTCGAGCACCAGCGGCAGATTGCAGGAAAGCGCCTGGCCGAGCAGCTCGCCCGCGGGCAGCGATTGTCCAAGCCCCGGGCCAATGGCGATAACCGTGGCGGCGTTCATGGCTTCAGTGGGCGTGCGCAGCATCAATTCCGGCTGACCAGGATCGACCAGCGGGTGCTCCAGCATGCCCAGATAGACGCGTCCGGCGCCCATGCGCAAGGCGGCACGCCCGGCCAGCAAGGCTGCCCCCGTCATGCCGGATGCGCCGCCAATGATGGCAACGCTGCCGTAGCTGCCCTTGTGGCTGTTGCGGCGGCGCGGCAGCAGGCAGTGCTGGAACAGGGCAGGCGTAACCTGCTCGCCATCCTTGATGTCGATTTTGAGATCCAGGTCGCAGAGCGTGATCTGGCCGCAATAATCGGGACCGTCACCCGTGAGCAGCCCCGGTTTCAGGGCAATAAACGTGGCGGTGCGGTGGGCGCGCACGATCGGACCAGTGGCCAGGCCCGTGGCCGCATTCAGACCGCTCGGCACGTCAAGCGCGAGCACCGGCCTGCCGCAGGCATTCATCCGCTCGATCCAGTCGGCATAGGCGCCATTGATCGACCGGGTCAGGCCGATGCCGAACAGTCCGTCGATGATGAGACCCGGTTCGGTGGCCGGGAAATTGCGCAGGCACGTCCCGCCGGCAGCCAGCCAGGCGGCATGCGCACGCCGGGCCGCGCCGGGCAGCAAAGTCGGATCGCCGGCAAACAGCACATGCGGATTGTGTTTGGTTTCCTTGAGCAGTCGGGCGACCACAAATGCATCCCCGCCGTTGTTGCCCGGCCCGGCGACAATCAGCGGCGGGTGCCGGCCGATTTCTGTTTCGGCAAGCATCTCCCGCGCCACGCGGGATGCGCCGGCGCCGGCACGTTCCATCAACGACGGAATCACCGCAGCGTTGTCCGCCTCGATGGAACGCAGCGCCGCAGCTTGCAGAATGGGTAGGCTCATAATGGCAATTGTAGTCCTGCGGGATGATACAGTGCAGCAATAAAACGGAGGAGATCATTGTGGATCTGAACGGATTATTGCCCGAACTGGTCACGCGCATCGCCAGCTTGCGCCGCGATCTGCATGCCCATCCCGAACTGGCTTTTGCCGAAACCCGCACCGCCGGGGTGGTGGCCAGCCATCTGAAGAAGCTGGGCATCGAAGTTCACACGGGGATCGCCGGCACGGGGGTGGTGGGACGCCTCAAGCTCGGTGACAGTTCGCGCGCCATCGGCCTGCGCGCCGACATGGACGCCTTGCCGCTGCCCGAGCTGAATACCTTTCCGCATCGCTCGCGTCATCCGGATCGCATGCACGCCTGCGGCCACGATGGTCATACAGCAATGTTGCTGGGCGCTGCCGAGGCATTGCAGCGGCTCGGCGACAATGGCAATTTCGATGGCACGGTTTACTTCATCTTTCAACCCGCCGAAGAGCATGAAGGCGGCGGGCGCGTCATGGTGGAGGAGGGCCTCTTCGAGCGCTTCCCGATGCAGAGCGTGTTCGGCTTGCACAACTGGCCGGGATTGCCGGCGGGCAGCATGGCCGTGATGGACGGCCCGGTGATGGCGGGCGCCGACCGTTTCGAGATTGTCATCACCGCGCGCGGGGCGCACGCCGCCATGCCGCATCAGGGGACAGATGCCATCCTGGCCGGCGCCGATCTGGTGCAGGCCGTCCAGTCCCTGGTCAGTCGCGCCACCGATCCGCAGGAGGCAGCCGTGGTGAGCGTGACGCGCTTTCATGCCGGCCATGCCGACAACATCCTGCCCGAACAGGCGGTGCTCGGCGGCACGGTGCGCACCTTCCGGCCCGGCTTGCAGGATGCGCTGGAAGCGGGTCTTGGCCGCATCTGCACGGGCATCGAGACCACGCATCGGGTGCGGGCCGAATTGCATTATGCGCGCGGCTATCCGCCGACGGTCAATGCCGCGGAGCCCACCCTGGTCTGTCGCAACGTGGCGCGCCAAATTGTCGGGGACGAGCAGGTTTTTTCCCACATGAAACCGAGCATGGGCGCGGAAGACTTTGCCTATCTGGCCAACGCGGTGCCGGGTTGTTATGTCTGGCTAGGCAACGGCAGCGGCGAAGGCGGCTGCATGCTGCACAGTCCGCATTACGACTTCAACGACGAGATCATCGCCACCGGAATTCGTTACTGGGTGCGCCTGGTTGAGACAGCCCTGGCACGACAGTAGTCATCAACAGTAGAAATCATGGGAGGCGCGACGCCTAAAGAGTGCTCAACTGCCGATTCATTTCACTCAGCCAGGCACGCTGCGTTTCTTTTGGCTGCCTGTCATCCTTGCCGGATTCTTCAGGCCAATGACGCGAAATCTCCATCACCAGTGACTTGAACCGCCAAAGCGTCTCGTCTAGTAACGGGGCATACTCGGCCATGCTGTCCGGATCGTCAGTGAAAAGTTGTATCAGTCTGTCCGGTTCGCGCGGATCAAACCCGGCTTCGAAAAGGCTTAACCTCAACATGGCCAGGCGGGTTTGGGCAAAATCAAAAATACTGTCGCGGTGCGCGGGGTCGGCATGCTGATTGAAAATTTCAAACAATTTTGCAATCAGCCTGACCTGCGCGGCAAGATGTTCCGGATCGTCGATGCCTGACGGCGCAGCGCCATCATTGCGGAAGACATCAAGATACCCGATCAACCCCTGACCGTACCGTCTGGAATTCAGCTTGAGCATCATCTCCAGCTTTTTCCACGACACATCGGGATAATCGGCATCAAACGCCTTGGCAACCAGCTCGGCGACCGCCAGAATCTGGCCATGGCGGCTGATCTTCTCCCCCTGCAGGCCGCGCGGATAACCGCTGCCATCCATCCGTTCGTGATGTTCAAGCACGGCATCCGAGATCTGCCGGGGAAAATCGGGAAATTCGCAGAGCAACAGATAGGCGGTCAGCGGATGAGCGTAGAGGTGCCGTCTTTCGTCAATGCTCATCACGTGTGATGGTTCAAGCAGTTTCGGGTCAATGTGTAACAGGCCGATGTCATGAAACAACGCGGCTGCGGCCACCCATCGCTCATCACGCGCAGCCATCTTGTCACGGCGCGCCAAAAAAACACCGACGATCATGAGCGACAGGCTGTGCCGGTAAATGCGGGGAAACTTTTCGCGTGCCACTGTCAGCTTGAAGGCAAGCGGCGCGGGAAGATCAATGGCGTTGATGGTCTCGCGGCAGGCGAAGCCACCATCGATGGCATCCGCCACTATTTTCAGCTTTTGATTGGTTTGGAGCAGGTCTTGCACATCGTGCGCAATGCCTTCTGCATCAAGCATGTTTTCGGCCGACAGTGCCAGATCAAGTGTCGGCAGCATCTTGTGCTTGACCAGGCGCTCATACAGATCACTTGTAATGTGAATGCCTGATGCGACCAGCTTTACTCCGCTTTGCGAATAAATGTCGCGATGCGCAATTATCTTGCGGCTGTCTCCAAACTCGGTAACCGCCCGCAGATAATGCTGATCCTGGAGCTCATGCATTTGGGGATATTTCCCGGCAGATTCATTCAAGATTGAAGTGCAGCCGCGTTGTAACTCAATGAATCATTTGGAGGCGCGACCCGGAATCGAACCGAGGTACACGGCTTTGCAGGCCGCTGCATAACCACTCTGCCATCGCGCCGCTGCCCATTGGCTGGGACTTTGAAACTAAAAAGGGGGAAAGCATTGCGCTTTCCCCCTGTGTTTTGGAGCGGGAGAAGAGTCTCGAACTCTCGACCTATACCTTGGCAAGGTATCGCTCTACCAACTGAGCTACTCCCGCGAGAGGTGCGCATTCTACCGGCGCTTTGTTTTGTGTCAACCGACCCGCACCACTTTTTTAAAAACTATGCCTGCAGGGCAGCGGTGCGGTGTGGCTGAATGGCCTGCAACAGTTGATTGAAGACTTTCGGGTTGCCGCCGACGATGTTCCCGGTATTGAGGTAGTCGCTTTCGCCCGCGAGGTCGCTGACCAGGCCGCCGGCTTCGATGATCAGCAGGGCGCCGGCCGCCATGTCCCAGGGCGCCAGGCCAAATTCCCAGAAGCCATCGAGACGACCGGCGGCAACGTAGGCCAGGTCGAGCGAGGCGGCGCCCGGTCGGCGAATGCCGGCAGAGCGGCGCGTCAGATCCTTGAAGATCGCCAGGTAGGCGTCGACATGGTCGAATATGCGGTAGGGGAAGCCGGTGCCGAGCAGGGCTTCGTCAATTTTGACGCGATTGCTGACGCGGATACGCTTGTCATTGAGAAAAGCACCGCCACCTTTGCTGGCAGTGAATAGTTCATTGCGATTGGGGTCGAAGATGACGGCTTGGGTCAGTACGCCCTTGTGCGCCAACGCGATGGAGATGGCGTATTGCGGAAAGCCGTGGATGAAGTTGGTGGTGCCGTCCAGGGGGTCGATGATCCACTGGAATTCGCTGTCAGCGCCGTGGGAAGCGCCGGGAGAATCGCCGGACTCCTCGGCCAGAATGGCATGGCTGGGGTAGACTTCACGCAGGGTTTCGATGATGGTGGCTTCGGCGGCGCGATCGACTTCGGTGACGAAGTCGTTTTGTTGTTTGGCGCTGACCTTGATCTGGCTGATGTCGAGGCTGGCGCGATTGATGAGGCTGCCAGCACGGCGGGCCGCCTTGATGGCGGTATTGAGCATGGGATGCATGGTTGGTTCGGGCGTTAGCCCGTTTTGATGGTGAGCGATGAATTCTAAACTGTCGGCAGGATCAATGCAGCGCGTCCGCGTTGTGCTTTCCCATACGAGTCATCCGGGAAACATCGGCGCGACTGCGCGGGCCATGAAAACGATGGGGTTTTCCCGTCTGGTGCTGGTCAATCCAAAAACATTTCCCGACCCGCAGGCCACGGCGATGGCCGCGGGCGCGGATGACGTGCTGGCTGCCGCGGAAATCTGTTCGAGCCTGCAAGAAGCCCTGAGTGGCACGGTGCTGGCGCTGGCCCTGACGGCGCGGCGGCGCGAACTGGCCCTGGCCCCGCTGTGGGCGCGCGCGGGCGCGGCGGAGATTGCCCAGGTCGCTGGCGCGGCCGAGGTTGCGCTGGTGTTCGGCAACGAGACCTCCGGGTTGTCGAATGATGAGCTGGCGCAGTGCGGTCGCTGGGCGATGATTCCGGCCAATCCGGAATGTTCGTCGCTGAATCTGGCTGCGGCGGTGCAGGTGATGTGCTACGAGCTGCGTTTGGCGATGCAAGGCGTCACGTTGCCGCCGCCGGTGGCTGGCGCCGGGGTGCCGGCAACGCATGAGGAGGTGGGTGGGCTGTTGGCGCACTTCGAGGCCTCGGCCGTCGCTTCGGGATTTCTCGACCCCGAACGGCCCGGACGCTTGATGTTGCGTTTGCGCCGTTTGTTTGCCCGGAGCGGCCTCGAAAAGGAAGAAGTCAGCATTTTGCGCGGCCTGCTGGCCTCGTTCCGGCAACCGACCGGCAAGCGCCATGCCGGAACTTCTTCTGCAGAACGGGCGGATTAAAGAAACCGAATCCCCCATAAAACCTGATAAGTTGACCGACGTTATCGGGAATTCTAGAATTCACCCATTCCTTTTAGGGCTTTGTCAGACCCCAATGTTTAATCGCTTACGACAAGACATCGCTTGCGTTTTCGAGCGTGATCCGGCTGCCCGTTCCACCTGGGAGGTGTTGACCTGCTACCCAGGCTTTCATGCGCTGACGTTGCACCGATTTTCACATTGGTTGTGGGGACATCGCTTGCGTTGGCTGGCGCGGCTGAGTTCGCATGTCACCCGCTTTCTCACCGGTATCGAAATCCACCCCGGCGCGACGATCGGCCGCTGCGTGTTCATCGACCACGGCATGGGTGTGGTCATCGGTGAAACGGCCGAGATCCGCGATGGTTGCACCTTGTATCACGGCGTTACGCTGGGGGGCACGTCCTGGAACAAGGGCAAGCGCCACCCGACGCTGGAGTCAGGCGTCGTCATCGGCGCCGGAGCCAAGATTCTGGGGCCGATCACGGTGGGCGAGGGCGCCAAGGTCGGCTCGAATTCCGTGGTGGTGCGCGATGTGCCGCCCGGTGCAACGGCGGTAGGCATTCCGGCGCGCGTCATCGAGCCGGGCCGGGAGATGGCTCGCCACGAAAAGGCGGAGAACCTCGGTTTTTCCGCCTATGCCGTGACGCGCAACGAGGACGACCCGCTGGCCATGGCGATTCATGGCCTGCTGGATCACGCGGTGGAGACCGATCGCCGCATCGAAACCTTGCTCAAGATCATCGAGCGCGCCGGCGTGTCGATAGAAGATGATGTCGCGACTGCAGACAAGTTCGATCCAAAATACTTATCCAAAATAGTTGACTAAAACAATCGGGAACTATATCTTGACGCGAAGGTCAGAGTATCCCGAGACCGACACATCATTCACTGACTCACCCACGAGACCCCACACGAAACCCCAGCGAGGTACACCATGAGATTGACGACCAAAGGACGTTTTGCAGTAACCGCGATGATCGATATGGCGCTGCGCCAGCACGGCGGCCCGGTGACGCTGGCCAGCATTGCCGAACGCCAGAAAATATCCCTGTCCTATCTTGAACAATTGTTTGGCAAGCTGCGCCGCAACGACCTGGTGGCCAGCACGCGCGGTCCAGGGGGCGGTTATACCCTGGCCAAGCCCATGGCGAACGTATCCGTGGCTGACATCATCAGCGCCGTTGATGAGCCGCTCGATGCCACCGGCTGTGGCGGAATGGGGAATTGCCACGAAGAAAACCATCCGTGCATGACGCACACGCTGTGGACCGGTCTCAACTCGCGCATGTACGAGTATTTGCACTCGGTGAATCTTGAGGAACTGGTGATCCAGCAGCATGGTACGCCGTGTGCCGAGGGCGTCGCGGGCGTGATGCAGAAGAATGGCGCGCCGCGCCAGTCGCGTCGTATTTCCTTGATGGCTGCTGTCTAAAGCCACGCTCTGCCGCCTTTCCTTCATGTTCACCCCCGCCTATCTCGACCACAACGCCACGACGCCGGTAACGCCGCGCGTACTTGAGGCGATGCTGCCCTATTTCGGGCAGCAGTACGGCAATGCGTCGAGCCGCCACGAATATGGCCGGGCGGCCCGCCGGGCGATCGACGCGGCACGCCAGCGCGTGGCTTTCGCCGTCGGCGCACATCCGACCGAGGTGATTTTCACCAGCGGCGGGTCGGAGGCGAACAATCTGTTCATCAAGGGCGTGGCGGCCAATCTTCCGCCCGGCCTCGCGGCAATTTCCGCCATCGAACATCCTTGCGTGCGCGAGCCGGCCAAGTCGCTGCGCCGCCAGGGCTGGCGCCTGCGCGAGATGGCTGTCGATGCCGACTGCCGTCTCGCCAGCGCCGACTTTTCGGCGACGCTGGCGGAAAAGCCCGCTGCGGCTTCCATGATTGTTTCTGTGATGCTCGCCAACAACGAAACCGGCGCGGTGCAGGACGTGGCGGGGCTTGCTGCCCTGGCGCAAGATTCACGCGCCTGGTTCCACACCGACGCGGTGCAGGCATTGGGGAAAATTCCGCTCGACTTCCGTGCCCTGAACGCGGCCGGCGTGCATGCCCTGACGATTTCCGCCCACAAGCTCGGCGGCCCCAAGGGGGCGGGCGCGCTGGTGGTCGATAAACGTATCGACCTGGCGCCGCTGATTGCCGGCGGCGGGCATGAACGCGGCCTGCGTTCCGGCACTGAAAACGTCCCGGCGATTGTCGGTTTCGGCGTCGCCTGCGAAGAGGCCGCGGCGCGCCTGAACGAAACCGCGGCAAGGCTCTCCGGCTTGCGTGCTGATCTGGAACGCGGCCTCGCCGCACGCGGCGCCGTGATCTTTGCGCAGAACGCCGAGCGGCTGCCCAATACGACTTATTTCTCGCTACCCGGGCTGGATGGCGAAACACTGGTGGCCAAGCTCGACCGCGCCGGCTACGCCGTTGCCAGCGGCGCGGCCTGTTCATCGGCCAGCCCGGAACCCTCGCATGTGTTGCTGGCCATGGGCATCGCGCCAAGGACGGCGCGTGGCGCCGTGCGCGTCAGCCTGGGCCATTCCACCACGGCGGCGGAGATTGCCGGCTTCCTGCAGGCGCTTTCCGTCATCGTATCCCATTTGCTTACGCTTTCCGCAATCGCTGTCACGGCCCACTGACCTGGAGTTCAAACCTATGCTGAAACTACCCATCTATCTCGACTACTCGGCAACGACCCCGGTCGATCCGCGCGTGGCCGCGAAGATGATCCCCTGGCTGACCGAGCACTTCGGCAACCCGGCCTCGCGTTCCCATCCGTTCGGCTGGGAGGCCGACGCGGCCGTCGAAGCCGCGCGCGAAGAAGTCGCCAAGCTGGTGAATGCCGACCCGAAAGAAATCATCTGGACCTCGGGCGCGACCGAATCGAACAACCTCGCCATCAAGGGCGCGGCGCACTTCTACGCCGGCACGCGCGGCAAGCACATCGTCACCGTGGCCACCGAACACAAGGCCGTGCTCGATACATTCAAGGAGCTCGAGCGCCAGGGTTTCGAGGCGACCTATCTCGAACCGCAACCCAATGGCCTGATCACCCTCGACCAGTTCAAGGCCGCCTTGCGCAAGGACACCGTGCTCGCCTCCGTGATGGCGGTGAACAACGAGATCGGCGTAATTCAGCCAATTGCCGAACTGGGCGAAATCTGCCGCGCCGCCGGCGTGATCTTTCACGTCGATGCCGCGCAGGCCACCGGCAAGATGCCGCTCGACCTGGCCACGCTGAAGGTCGATCTGATGTCTTTTTCGGCGCACAAGACCTATGGCCCCAAGGGCATCGGTGCGCTGTATGTGGGGCGCAAGCCGCGCATCCGGCTGGAGGCGCAGATGCACGGCGGCGGCCATGAGCGCGGCATGCGCTCCGGCACGCTGGCGACGCACCAGATCGTCGGCATGGGCGAAGCATTCCGCTTGGCCCGCGAGGAAATGGCCATCGAGAACGATCGCATCCGCATGCTGCGCGATCGTTTGCTGAAGGGTTTGCAGGACATCGAGGAAACTTACGTCAACGGCGATATCGACCACCGCGTGCCGCATAACCTCAACATCAGCTTCAATTTTGTCGAGGGCGAATCGCTGATCATGGCGATCAAGGACATCGCGGTCTCCTCGGGTTCGGCCTGTACCTCGGCATCCCTGGAACCCTCGTATGTCTTGCGGGCGCTGGGGCGTTCGGACGAACTCGCGCACAGCTCGATTCGCTTTACCATCGGCCGCTTCACCACCGAGGAAGAAATCGACTTCACCATCAAGTTGCTGCACGACAAGATCGGCAAGTTGCGCGAACTGTCCCCATTGTGGGAAATGTTCCAGGATGGCGTTGACCTGGATTCAGTCCAATGGGCCGCGCACTAATTCTGTAATCTGGATTCAAGGAAAACATCATGGCATATAGCGAAAAGGTCATCGACCACTACGAAAACCCCCGCAACGTCGGCTCCTTCGGCAAGGATGAAGAAGGCGTCGCGACCGGCATGGTTGGCGCGCCGGCCTGCGGCGACGTGATGAAGCTGCAGATCAAGGTCGGCCGTGACGGCATCATCGAGGATGCTAAATTCAAGACCTACGGCTGCGGTTCGGCCATCGCTTCAAGCTCATTGGTCACCGAATGGGTAAAAGGCAAGACGCTCGATCAGGCGCTCGACATCAAGAACACCCAAATCGCCAATGAACTGGCGCTGCCGCCGGTGAAAATTCACTGCTCGATTCTCGCCGAGGATGCCATCAAGGCCGCGGTGGCCGATTACAAGAAAAAGCAGGAGGGCGCGTAAATGGGCGTCACACTGTCCGAAGCGGCTGCCCGTCATGTCTCGGGTTTCATTGCCAAGCGCGGCAAGGGCATCGGCATCCGCCTGGGCGTGAAAACCTCCGGTTGTTCAGGCATGGCCTACAAGCTCGAATTCGCCGACAGCGCCGAACCCGATGACATTGTCTTCGACAGTCACGGACTCAAGGTGCTGATCGACCCGAAAAGCTTGCCTTACCTGGACGGCACGGAGCTCGATTACACCCGCGAGGGCTTGAATGAGGGCTTCAAGTTCAACAATCCGAACGTCAAGGATCAGTGCGGCTGCGGCGAGAGCTTCCACGTTTGATGACCGGCTTTGATCACGAAACCCTCCGGCAGGATTTCTTCAGCCTGTTCGGCTTGCCACGCCAGCAGGGGCTGGATGTTGACCGGCTGGAGGCGCTCTATCGCGACATCCAGGCCAAGGTGCATCCCGACAAGCACGCGCACCTGGCGGATAGCGACAAGCGCCTGGCGATGCAATGGGCGACCCATGTGAATGAGGCCTACCAGACGCTCAAGGATCCGTTGCAGCGGGCGCGTTATCTGTTGCAGCTCGGCGGGCATGACGCGCGGCTGGAAACCAACACCGCCATGCCCATGGAATTTCTGGTCGAGCAGATGGAATTGCGCGAGGCCGTCGCCGAAGCAAAAGCGGTTGGCGACGCCGACCCGCTGGACGTTTTGCACCGGCGGCTGAAAAAAGACATTCGCGCCGAATACGCGGCGCTGCAGCAGGCCCTGGATGCCAATGCCTTCGAACGGGCCGGCGAGCTGGTCAGACAACTGATGTTCCAGGAAAAACTAATTCGCGAAGTCGATGACGCGCTGGAAGTGATTGAAAGATAAGGTCACTCGGCCGTCACGAACTTCGCAGGGAGTAAATAAAAAGAATGGCATTACTGCAACTATCCGAGCCTGGACAATCGGCCGCGCCGCACGAACACCGGCTGGCGGTCGGCATCGATCTGGGCACCACCAATTCCCTGGTCGCCACGGTCAGGAGCGGCATGTCCGTTGTCCTCAGCGACGAGTTGGGGCGCTCCTTGCTGCCTTCCGTGGTGCGTTATGCCGCTGCCGGACCTGTAGAGGTCGGCTACAGCGCTGAGGCGCATCAAGCCAGCGACCCGAAGAACACCCTCGTTTCGGTAAAGCGCTTCATGGGGCGCGGACTTCTCGATATCGCCCACAGTGAATCGCTGCCTTACGACTTCATCGAAACCGAGGGCATGATCAAACTGAAGACCGCGCAGGGGGTGAAAAGCCCGGTCGAGGTCTCGGCGGACATTCTCAGGGCCTTGAAGGAGCGCGCCGAAGCCGCGCTGGGCGGTGCCCTCACCGGCGCGGTGATCACCGTGCCAGCCTACTTTGACGATGCCCAGCGCCAGGCGACCAAGGATGCCGCCCGCCTGGCGGGATTGTCGGTGTTGCGTCTGCTGAACGAGCCCACGGCGGCGGCGATTGCCTACGGCCTCGATAATGCCGCCGAGGGGATCTACGCGGTTTACGATCTGGGCGGCGGCACCTTCGATATTTCGATCCTCAAGCTGTCGAAAGGCGTGTTTCAGGTGCTGTCCACCGGCGGCGATTCCGCGCTGGGCGGCGACGACTTCGATCATCGCGTATTTTGCTGGGTTATCGAACAGGCCCAGCTCTCGCCCGTGTCGCTTGGTGATGCCCGCCTGCTGCAGATGCGTGCCCGCGAGGCCAAGGAATATCTGACTCAGCATGGCGAGGCGCCGATTACCGCAAAATTGTCGACGGGCGAATTCGTCGATCTCAAACTGACCACGGAAATCTTTGCGGAAATTTCCCGCACACTGGTGCAAAAAACCCTCGGGCCGACGAAGAAGGCGTTGCGCGATGCCGGTTTGGCGCCAGAAGACATCAAGGGTGTGGTGATGGTCGGCGGCGCCACGCGCATGCCGCAGATTCAGCACGCCGTCGAGGCCTTTTTCGGCAAGGAGCCGCTCAACAACCTCGACCCGGACAAGGTGGTGGCGCTGGGCGCGGCGACGCAGGCCAACCTGCTCGCCGGAAATCGCGCCGCCGGTGACGACTGGTTGCTGCTCGACGTGATTCCGCTGTCGCTGGGTATCGAAACCATGGGCGGCCTGGTGGAAAAGATCATCCCGCGCAACTCGACGATTCCCGTCGCGCGCGCGCAGGAGTTCACCACGTTCAAGGATGGCCAGACCGCGCTTGCCCTGCAAGTGGTGCAGGGCGAACGCGAACTTGTCTCGGATTGCCGCTCGCTGGCGCGGTTTGAGCTGCGTGGCATTCCGCCGATGGTGGCCGGCGCGGCGCGCATTCGCGTCACCTTTCAGGTCGATGCCGACGGGTTGCTGTCGGTGTCGGCACGCGAGCAGACCAGCGGTCACGAGGCGCATATCGAGGTGAAACCTTCCTATGGCTTGAGCGACGACGAAATCACCTCGATGCTCAAGGATGGTTACACGCACGCCTCGGATGATGCTTTCCGGCGCGCGTTGCGCGAGGCGCAGGTCGAGGCGCAGCGCCTGGTCGAGGCGGTGCAGTCGGCCCTGAAGGACGATGCCCATCTGCTTTCAATGCTCGAACGCGCGCATATCGACAGTTGTCTGACCAAACTGCAATCCGTGCTGATCGGCGATGACCGTCGCGCCATCGACGCGGCGATGGACGCGCTCTCCAAGGGCACGGCGGAATTCGCCGCACGCCGCATGAACCAGGGCGTCCGGCGCGCCCTGGCCGGAAAGAAAGTGGATGAAGTGAACCTATGACCCAAATTATTGTTTTGCCGCATGTCGAGCTGTGCCCGCAGGGCGCGGTCATCGAGGCCGCACCCGGCACGTCGATCTGCGATGCCCTGCTCGACAACGACATTGACATCGAGCACGCCTGCGAAAAATCCTGCGCCTGCACCACCTGCCATGTGGTGATCCGCGAAGGTTTTGAAACGCTTGAACCCGCGGAGGAAATCGAGGAAGATCTGCTCGACAAGGCGTGGGGACTCGAACCGAACTCCCGGCTGTCCTGCCAGGCGCTGGTGACCGATACGCCGCTGGTGGTGGAAATTCCGAAATACACGATCAACATGGCCAAGGAAGGACACTCGAAAAAATGAAGTGGACCGATAGCCTAGATATCGCCATCGAGCTGGCCGAACGTCACCCGGATGTCGACCCGAAAGCGCTCAACTTCGTCGATCTGATGCGCTGGGTCATGGCGCTTCCTGACTTCGAAGAGAATGAGAGCCACTGCGGCGAAAAGAAGCTCGAAGCGATTCAGCAGGCCTGGATCGACGAACTCGAATGAGGCGATGCAGGTCTGCTTCATCGATACGCATTGCCATCTCGATGCCGCCGCATTCGACGGCG
>JAUSBB010000125.1 GCA_030652245.1 Rhodocyclaceae bacterium
GTCGCGGTGATGCGCACCGGGTGCGCGAAACTGCTTTCGCCCAGCGGCACCACGGCCAGGCCGTTGATCTGCCCGATATGCAGTCCCGCCGAATCGATCAGCAGCTGCCCGCGCAGGATTTCTTCCTGATAGCGCTGGCGCAGGCGTTCGTGGCGGTGCCGATGGGCTTCCAGGGCTTTTTCGAGATGCTCGCGTTCTATGCAGGCGGCATTGGCCTGCGCCGCAAAGTGTTCGGCCTCGTGCATCAGGTTGTCGAGCGGCTGGGTCTGGGTGGTCAGACGCTGGGCATCGTTCGCCAGCCGGGCGGCATGTTCGATGAGCCGCGCTACGGCTGCGGCGGACAAGGGGCGCAAGCCGGCACGGCGGGCCAGCGTGGCGATCAGCCGTGCATAGTGGAGCGTGTTTTCCGGGTTGCGCTCGATTTCGCTTTCCATGTCGGCGTTGATCTTGAAGAGCGCCGCGAAGTCCGGGTCAAACTCGGAAAGCAGATAGTAGATGATGCGTTCGCCGATCAGCACCACCTTGACGTCGAGCGGTGCCGGATCGGGTTCCATCTGGGTGGTGCTGGTCAGGCCGATCAGTTCGGAGAGCGATTCGATGCGCACCTCGCCCGCCTTGAGGGCGCGCTTGAGCCCTTCCCACGCATAGGGCTGGGTCAATACCTTCATGGCATCGAGCACCAGGAACCCGCCGTTGGCGCGGTGCAGGGCGCCGGCCTTGATCAGCATGAAGTTGGTGACCAGCGTGCCCATATGCACCAGATGTTCGATTCGCCCGACCAGGTTTTGCAGTGTCGGGTGGTCCTCATACACCACCGGACGTTCGCCGGCGGCCGTGTTCTCCACCAGCAGATTGACCAGGTAGCGCTGGATCGAGATGGTGCCCGAGTAGGCGGTGGTTTCCGCATCCTCGTCGCTCTTGGTCGATTCGCGCAGCGACTCGCCGCTCGCGGCGATGTCCTGCATGACGGCGTCGAGGTAACGGGTGACCTCGGGCAGGTCGGCATAGGCCGGTTTGAGTTCCTCGATCAGGTGGCCGACGGCCAGTTTGAGCGCCTCGCTGCCGGTTTCCCGGATTTTGTTTTGCACCTCGCGCCGCCAGCGCGGGAATTCCTTCATCAGCCGATGCAATTGCTCGTGAAACACGTCGATCCGCTGCCCGAATTCCTGCTGGCGTTCCTCCGGCAATTGCTCGAATTCTTCCTGGGAGAAGGTTTCTTCGCCATCTTTTATCGGTGCAAAGAGAAAGCCTTGCGGGGTGTGCAGCAGCGCAATGCCCTGCTCGCCGGATTCATGACCGAGATGGCGCAGGGCCGTTTCTTCGCGCTGCTTCTCTTCTTCCTGCATCGACTCGATCTGCCGACGATATTCATCGCTTTCAAAAGCCGCGGCGATGGCCGGCCCCAGTTCGCGAACAAAGCGTTGCATATCGTCGCGCAGGCGGGCGCCCCGGCCGCACGGCAGGCGCAGCAGGCGCGCCCGGGCCGGGGTGGCGAAATTATTGACATAGCACCAGTCCGCCGGGGGCGGGCCGCTCTTGCGCTCCGCTTCGAGCAACTGGTCGATGATGGCGTGACGGCCGCTGCCCGTGTCGCCCAGCACGAACAGGTTGTAACCCTCCTGTTTGATGTCGAGCCCGAGATGAACGGCCTCGACGGCGCGCGGATGAATTTGCGCGGCATCGAGATCGGGCAGCGCCGCTGTGTTGTCGCAATTGATGGCGGCCGGATCGCAGGGGGTATAGAGAACTTCCGGCGGCAGCGGGACGAGAGGGTGCATGGCGTGACTGGTTTGGCGGCGATTTTCCTGGAAGGATAACCCTGCTCCGGCCAAACCGGGAACATGATTTTTCTGTCCCGGCCTGGCCGTGATCGAGGGGGAAAATCCGTCTGGAATGGTCTATGTTTAGTTTGGAGTGTTTCGATGCTGCTCATCAACCAAGGAGAACTCTCATGAACCTGATCAAGTGGAATCCATTCAGTGAACTGGAGGACATTTCCAGTCGTCTGAATCAAATCTTCGGGCGGTCCGCTGCCGCAGCCCCGGCGGGCCACGAAATGATGAAAGTGGCGGACTGGGCGCCTTCCGTCGATATCAGCGAAACGGATCAGGCGTTCCTGATCAAAGCCGAAATTCCCGGGGTGAAAAAAGAGGATGTCAAGGTCACTGTCGATAACGGCGTTCTCACCATCCAGGGCGAGCGCAAGATGGAAAAGGAAGAGAAGGGTAAGACGTTTCACCGCATCGAGCGTTCATACGGCAGTTTTGTTCGCAGCTTCCGCGTGCCGGCGGGTGTCGACGACAGCAAGGCGAAGGCCGAGTTCAAGGACGGCATGATCAACGTCACGCTGCCCAAGTCCGAGAAGGCCAAGGGCAAGGCGGTCGAGATCGCCGTGGCGTGATGGTTGCGGCTCCGCTCGTCAGAGCGTGGCCGCGGGGGTGGGCTCCCTGTAAAATGCGGGGAAATCTTCAGGATCGCCCCGCACCCCATGGTTTCCGTTGTCCACTCCCTGCCCGATTCGGGTATCGATGAAAAAACCCTGAACCGTCTCGCCGCCGGGCTCTCGGGTGAGGGCGTCGATCGGCTGGTGGAAGCCATTGGCCATGCCCGCGAGTTGTATGGCGATACAAAAGTCGGCACTGGCGAGACGGCGTTCGGGCATGGCCTGGGCACCGCGCTGATCCTCGCCTCGTTGAATCTTGACCTGGATAGCCGGTTGGCGGCGCTGCTGTTTGCCGTGCCCGACCATCTGGAGCACTCCCGTGAAAAGATCACCGCCCGCTGGGGCGCGCCGGTGGCCGATCTGGTTGATGGTCTCCATCGTCTGAAGCACCTGCGGCCGCTCACGCTGGCGAGCGCACAAAGCGCTCAAGGCGTGCAGGCGCAAGCTGAAATCATGCGCAAGATGCTGCTGGCGCTGGCGGCCGATATCCGCGTCGTGCTGGTGCGGCTGGCCTCGCGCACCCAGACCTTGCGCTGGTTCGCCGACCACGACACGCCCGAGCGCGCCGACATCGCCAAGGAGAGCCAGCAGATCTATGCGCCGCTCGCCAACCGCCTCGGCGTCTGGCAGATCAAGTGGGAAATCGAGGACCTGTCATTCCGCTTCACCGAACCAGCGGCCTACAAGCGCATCGCCAAGATGCTTGACGAGACGCGCCTGGAGCGTGAATCCTTCATCACCACGGCCGTGGCACGATTGAAGGATGAACTGGCGAAATCCGGTGTCACGCACGCCGAGGTCTATGGCCGACCCAAGCACATCTACAGCATCTGGAACAAGATGCGCCAAAAGGATATCGAATTCGCCGAAGTTTATGACGTGCGGGCGTTGCGCATCATTCTTGACGAGGTGCGCGATTGCTACACGGCGCTGGGGTTGGTCCATGCGCTGTGGCAGCCGATTCACGGCGAATTCGACGATTACATTTCGCATCCGAAGGGCAACCATTACCGCTCCCTGCATACCGCTGTGATGGCCGAGGACGGCCGTGCGTTTGAAGTGCAGATTCGCACCCAGGAGATGCACCGGCACGCCGAGATGGGGGTCGCCGCGCACTGGCGATACAAGGAAACAGGTACGTCGGCCAAAGCCGATTCGGCCTATGATGACAAAATCGCCTGGCTGCGGCAGCTCCTGTCATGGCGCGACGAGATCACCGACTCGGCAGACTGGGTCGAACAGTTCAAGCGCGCCGCGCTCGACGACACCATTTACGTGATGACGCCGCAGGGCCGCGTCATCGACCTGGCGAAGGGCGCGACACCGATCGACTTCGCCTATCGCGTGCATACCGATCTCGGCCACCGCTGCCGCGGCGCGAAGGTCGACGGTCATCTGGTGCCGCTCAACACCCCCTTGCAAAGCGGCCAGCAGGTCGAGATCATCGTGACCAAGACCGGCGGGCCGTCGCGCGACTGGCTGTCGACGACCCAGGGCTATCTGGCATCCGCGCGCGCCCGGACGAAGGTCAAGGCCTGGTTCGCCACCCAGCAGGAGGCGGCCATGCTGGCGGAGGGGCGCGCCTTCGTCCTCCGCGAACTGCAGCGCGAGGGCGCGACGCAGGCCAATCACGAAGACCTGGCGCACAAGCTCGGCTTCAAGCATGCCGATGATCTGTTCCTCGCCGCCGCGCGCGGCGAAGTCGGCATGCGGGCGATCCAGGTCGCCTTGCGCGGCGAAACCGCGCCAAACGAACCCGGACCCGAGATCGAAACGCATGTTGCCAAAGCCGGGCCGGGCAGCAGCGGCCAGATTCTGGTGGTCGGCATGGACAAGTTGCTGACGCAACTGGGCCGTTGCTGCAAGCCGGTGCCGCCCGACGCCATCGCCGGCTTTGTCACGCGCGGGCGCGGCGTTTCGGTGCATCGGGTCGAATGCGCCAATTTCCGCAACATGGCCGCGCGCAATCCGGAACGCATCATCGATGCGCAATGGGGCGGCAAGCACGAGAGCATTTATTCCTGCGATATTTACGTGGAAGCAACAGACCGGCAGGGCCTGCTGCGCGACATTTCCGACGTATTGTCGAAGGAAAAAGTGAATGTCACGGCGGTGAAAACGCAATCCAAGGTAGGCGTGGCACGCATGGCTTTCACCGTCGAACTGGCCAGTGCCACCCAGTTGCAGCGCATTCTCACCGTGTTGGGCGAGGTTCCCGGTGTCGCGAGCGTGCAGCGTGCGTGACAATTCCCGGGTGCCGCTGATCGACACCATCAAGGCGGTGGCCGCGCAACTCATCGTGCTGCACCACCTGGCCTGGTACGGGCCGATGAGCGATGTCGCCGCAACGGCTTCGCCATGGCTGAGCGCCGGGCAGAGCTGGCTTGCCGAATATGGCCGTTATGCCGTTGCGGCGTTCCTCGCCGTCGCTGGCTATCTTGCTGCCCAGAGCCTGTCGCCGCGCGGCCTGCCGCGCGATACGTCGCCTTTGCAGATGATCTTCCAGCGTTATCTGCGGCTGGTGGGTCCCTATGCCGTCGCCTTGCTGCTGGCAATGGCCAGCGCGTCGATTGCGCGCCAGCTGATGGTGCATGACTCGATCGGGTCAGCCCCTGACTTCAGGCAGTTCTTCGCCCACCTGTTTTTATTGCACGACCTGCTTGATTTCGAGGCGCTTTCGGCGGGGGTCTGGTACATCGCCATCGATTTTCAACTGTATGCGCTGCTGGTGGCACTGCTGTGGGTTGCGCGCCGCTCAGTTTTCAGTGCGGCCAGAGCCGACTTTCTCGGACCACTGCTGGTCATGGTCGTCGCGCTTGCTTCGCTGTTTTTTTTCAACCAGCGCGATGCCTGGGATGCCACGGCACTGTATTTCTTTGGCGCCTATGCACTGGGCGTCGGCAGCGGTTGGGCGGTGCAGTCGGCGCGTCCCTATCATTTCCTGCTACTACTCACCCTGATCGGTATGACGGCGTTGTGGTTAGATTTTCGTCCGCGCATCGCCGTGGCCCTGATCGTGGCGCTCACCCTGGGGCTGGCACACCTGCATTTGCGCGTTGGCGTAAGTCTGAGCAACAAACTGATAAGCAGCCTCGGCCGCATGTCTTATGCGCTGTTTCTGGTGCATTTCCCGGTCTGTCTGATCATCAATGCCGCCTTTCATCAACTGGCGCCGCTCGACCCGCACCTGAATGCGCTGGGCGTCCTGGTGGCCTGGGTTGCGAGCAATCTGGCGGCCATGCTTTTCTATCACCAGGTCGAGCGAAGGCTGGCTACCCTCTGGCAGGTCAAGCGCCCAACGTCGCAATATCTCCGGGGAAATTGAGATTGGCGAAGGCGTCCGGGTCGGGGAAAGCGACCTCGATGGCGCCCTGGCTCTTGCACCAGGTACCGAGCTTGCGGCGGCCGGCGGCAAGATAGGCATCTAGTTTGGGGAGCAATTCGCGGCGGCAAAGTTGAAACGTCGGTTGCAGGCCATCGACGGTGGCCGCCACCGCCAGCGGCGCGCCCTGTGCTTCGGCTGCGGCCAGCAGGCGGAGAACCAAATCCGCGGGGAGAGCAGGGCAGTCGCAGGGGCAGGTGATGAGCCACGGCGTGGGGCAGGCGGCCAGTCCCGCCGCAAGGCCAGCCAGCGGCCCCTGGTAGTCGCTCAGGGCATCGGTCAGCACGGGATAGCCGAGGGCGGCATAAGCATCGAGATTACGGTTGGCGCTGATCAACAGGCCGCCGACTTGGGGCGCCAAGCGTTCGATCACATGCGCCACGAGCGGCTTGTCCCGAAACGACAGCAAACCCTTGTCGGCGCCCCCCATGCGGCGGCCTTCACCGCCAGCCAGGACCAGTCCGGTAACCTGGTTATTAACCACCAATGTAGGACATCTCGATTTTCTGCAGATGCGGCGTCGCCGCCATGCGCAGTTGCGAATAGCGGTCGTCGCGCGCCTGCCAGA
>JAUSBB010000128.1 GCA_030652245.1 Rhodocyclaceae bacterium
GCCTGGGCGACGATGCCGATATCGAGCATTTGCAAAGCGCGGTCGGCCTGGTCTGGCGCGCTTTGGGGTTGTGTCTTTTGTTGTTGGCCTTGCTGACTGTAGCCAGTTGGGTTGGTCAGTGATTTTCCATAATAAGGAGTGGTATTCATGTCGAATAAAGAAGTTGTAGTCCTCTCCGCCGTGCGCTCCGCCGTGGGCGCTTTTGGCGGTTCGCTGAAGGATCTGGAACCCGCCGAACTCGGCGGCATGGTGATCAAGGAAACCATCGCGCGTGCCGGCGTCGACCCCCAGCAGGTGAGTTTTGCCACCGTCGGCAACTGCATCCCGACGGAGGCGCGCTATGCCTACGTGGCGCGGGTCGCCACGATTCAGGGCGGCATGTCGATGAATTCCACCGTGTTCGCCGTCAACCGGCTGTGCGGTTCCGCCCAGCAGGCCATCGTCAGCTCGGCGCAGGCCATCATGCTGGGCGATGCCGAATTTGCCCTGGCGGGCGGCGTCGAAGTGATGTCGCGCGGCGCCTATCTGTTGCCGGCCCTGCGCTCCGGCGCGCGCATGGGCGACACCCCGGCGATCGACGCCATGGTCGCCGTGCTGACCGACCCCTTCGGCGTCGGCCACATGGGCATCACCGCCGAGAATCTGGCGACCAAGTGGGGCATCACCCGCGAAGAGCAGGACGCCTTCGCCCTGGAGTCGCAGACGCGCGCCGCCCGCGCCCAGGCGGCCGGCTACTTCAAGTCGCAGATCGCCCCGATCACCCTCAAGACGCGCAAGGGCGATGTCGTGTTCGATACCGACGAGCACCTGAAGCCGGCCACCACGCTGGAATCGCTGGCCAAGATGCGCCCCGCGTTCAAGAAGGATGGCACGGTCACCGCCGGCAATGCTTCCGGCATCAATGACGCCGCCGCTTTTCTGGTGCTGGCCGACGCCGCGAAGGCCGCCGCCGCCGGCCACCAGCCGCTGGCCCGTCTGGTGGCCTACGCCATCGCCGGCGTGCCCAACGACATCATGGGCGAAGGCCCGATTCCCTCGTCGAAGGTGGCGCTCGCCAAGGCCGGCCTGACGCTCGACCAGATGGATGTCATCGAGTCCAACGAAGCCTTCGCTGCCCAGTCCATCACCGTGGCCAAGGGCCTCGGCCTCGACCCGGCCAAGACCAACCCGAACGGCGGCGCCATCGCCATTGGTCATCCGGTCGGCGCGACGGGCGCGGTGATCGTCACCAAGCTGCTGCACGAAATGCTGCGCGTGAATGCCCGTTACGGCATGGCCACCATGTGCATCGGCGGCGGGCAGGGCATCACCACCATTTGGGAACGGTAGGCCGCCGTCTCGCCAGCGCCGACTTTTGATTCTTCTCCGCTAACATGAGCGAGACAAAGTTCATCGAGGAAACGCTGGCGAGCGAACAGGTGTTCGATGGCCGCCTGCTCAAGGTGTTTGCCGATCAGGTGCGCTTGCCGAACGGGCGCGAATCGGTGCGCGAAATCATCCGGCATCCGGGGGCGGTGGTGATCATCGCCCTGCTCGATAACGGCAAGCTGCTGTTCGAGCGGCAGTTCCGCTATCCACTCAAGCGGGTGTTTCTCGAAATGCCGGCCGGCAAGATCGATGCGGGCGAGCACGTGCTGGACACCGCGCGCCGCGAGTTGCGCGAGGAGACCGGCTACAAGGCCAACCTGTGGCGTCACCTGGGCAGCATGCATCCTGCCATCGGCTATGCCGACGAGCGCATCGAAATCTTCTGGGCGCAGGGGCTGAGTTATGTCGGCGCGCAACTTGATCACGACGAAATTCTTGACGTGTCGGAACTGACCATTGCCGATGCGCTGCTCGCCGTGCGTGACGGCGAGATCACCGACGCCAAGACCATCACGGCCCTGCTGTGGGCCGAGAAAACCTTGTCCGGTGCATGGCCCTTGCCGCTGTAGGGGGGAACGGCGGATGCCGCGGCAGAGGCGGTAGAATGCGCGCCAGAAAACCGACCGCCCTGGCAGCGGCGGCGACAACCAAGGAGCGAGATTTCATGAATGCCGAAGCCACGCCCCAGGCCATCGTGCCGGAAGTGGATAGCGACGAGCGCACGCGGCTCCTTGCGCTCAATGTTTTTTCCGAGGTGTCGGCCAACCTGGCCGACGAGGACGATGTCGAGGAGTTGCTTGGGCGCTTTCTGGGCACCATGCTGCGGCTGGCGAAGGCCGATGCCGGCGCCGTGCGCGTGCTGACCACGGATGGCAAGCATCTGCGGCTGGTGGCGGCGCGCGGTCTGCCGCCCGAGGTGGTCGAGAAGGAGCGCCTGGTGCCGATCGATTGCGGTCAGTGCGGCCTGGCGGTGCGTGACAATCGGGCGCGCTATGAAATCGACCTGCACGCCTGTGCGTTGCGCACCAAGCATCCGTATTTCGACGCCGAGTGCCAGGCGATGGTGGTCGTGCCCTTGCAGCATGGCACCCAGTTGATGGGCGTGTACAACCTGTTTTTGTCCGAGCGTTTCGAATTGCCCGAGGAACTGGTGTTGCTGTTCCGCTCCATCGGCGAACACCTCGGCATGGCGCTGGAAAACGCGCGCCTGAAGCGCGAGAATCTGCGCATCACGCTGATGAACGAACGGCAGATGATGGCCGCGGAAGTGCATGACTCGCTGGCGCAGGCGCTGTCCTACATGAAAATGCGCATGGCCTTGTTGCAGGACTCGATCCACGATTGCAATGAAGAAAAAGCCCGCAAGTATTCCGGCGATATCGGCCAGGCGCTCGACGATGCCTACATCCAGTTGCGCGAACTGCTGGCGCAATTTCGCAGTCGCATGGACCCGCTGGGTCTGCAGCAGGCACTGAAGCGGCAGGCGGACAGTTTTCATGATCGCACCGGCATCGCGCTTGAATTCGACAATCGCGTCGTCGACCTGCGCCTGTCGGTCGATCAGGAAGCGCAGGTGTTCTTCATCGTGCAGGAGGCGCTGGCGAATGTCCGCCGTCACTCCAAGGCGACGCAAGCCTGGCTGACCCTGGAGGGCACCTGCGATCATTACATGATCACGGTCGATGACAATGGGCGTGGCGCCCAGGGTTTCTTCCCGATTGCCAATCGCACCGGCGATTCGGACGAACTGCCCTATGAACGCGACCACTTTGGTTTGTCGATCATGAAGGAGCGCGCTCGCCTGGTGGGTGGTCGCGTTGAAATGATCAACCTGCCGGAGCGCGGTTTTCGCGTGCGACTGACTTTCCCGGCAATCAGCCCATCCAACCCCAAGGCCGAGGTATGACCGATACAAAACCAATACGCGTTGTGCTGGTCGATGACCATACCCTGTTCCGCAAGGGGCTTGCGGAGTTGCTCGAACAGCGCAGCACGATCCGGATTGTCGGCAATGCGGCGAATGGCGACGAGGCGATGGAACTGTTGAGCGCGACCGAAGCGGACGTGGTCATCACCGATCTCAACATGCCGCCGCACGGCGGTCTGGCGCTGTTGCGAAAAATTCGCGCCGCAGGCTGGAAGGTGCCGGTGCTGGTGCTGACCGTCAGCGATGCGCGGGACGACCTGGCCAATGCGTTGGGCGCTGGCGCCCAGGGCTACCTGCTCAAGGACATGGAACCCGACGACGTGGTGGATGCCGTGCAGCGCGCGGTGCGCGGCGAGACGGTGGTGGCGCCGGCCATGACCCTGAAACTGGTGCACCTGCTGCAGGGTGGGGCGCAACCGCCCAAGGCCGAAGCCTTGCATCAATTGACGCCGCGCGAGCGGGAAATTCTCGAACACCTATCGCACGGCTTGTCGAACAAGGCCATCGCGCGGGAACTCGACATCAGTCACGATACCGTCAAGCTGCATGTGCGCCACGTCCTGGCCAAGCTGAATCTCACCTCGCGCGTGGAGGCCGCCGTGTTTGCCGTCGAGCAAAAAGCCGGACAACAATACGGCAAAGCCTGATCAAAGCGCGACGACAGCGCTTGACCCGGCGGAAGCGCAAATTCAATCCGCCCCCATGCTCGAAATCCTTTACCGCGACGCGCAACTGATCGCCATCGACAAGCCGGCGGGTCTGCTGGTCCATCGCAGCGACATTGATCGCCACGAAACGCGCTTCGCCGTGCAACTGTTGCGCGACCAGGTCGGCCGGCGCGTGCAGCCGGTACACCGGCTCGACAAGGGCACTTCGGGCGTGCTGCTGTTTGCCTTTGATGCAGCCGTGGCGCGCGCGATGGGGCGCCAGTTCGAATGTGGTGCAGTCGAGAAGACCTACCTTGCCGTGGTGCGCGGCTGGCCGGCGGAATCCGGTGTCATCGACCATGCGCTGTCGCGCCAGCATGACGACTATGGACGCAAACTGCCCGCAGCCACCGCCCAGCCGGCTGTCACCCATTACCGGCGTCTGGCGACCATCGAATTGCCGGTGGCCATCGACCGTTACCCGAACTCGCGCTATGCGTTGCTGGAACTCAAGCCGCTCACCGGGCGCCATCACCAGTTGCGCCGCCACATGAAGCACATCAGTCACCCCATCATTGGCGACGCCACGCATGGCAAGGGATTGCACAACCGGTTTTTCCAGCGCGAGTTGGGTTGCAGCCGCCTGCTGCTGGCCTGCGTCGGGATGGTTTTTCGCCATCCGCTCAGCGGCGCAAGAATTGCTGTTGACGGAAACCTCCTGCGTCCCCGGGCAAAAGTCGGCGCCTCATTTGCCAACATTGGGACGGCGCCGGATCAGTTCGGGGCGCTGCTGGAAAGATTTGACTGGAGCCAGGCGATAGCGCCGCGCCCGGCGGCATGACCGCTGGCAAAACAGGCGGTGAGCAGATAACCGCCGGTCGGTGCTTCCCAGTCGAGCATTTCTCCCGCGCAGAACACGCCGGGCAGGGCGCGGAGCATCAGCCGGTCATCCAGTGACGTAGCCATCACGCCGCCGGCGCTGCTGATCGCCTCGTCGAGCGGGCGCGGCGCGTCAAGTTGCAACGGTAGCGCCTTGATTGCGGCAGCCAGGCGCGCCGGGTCGAGGTAGTCGTCCCGGGTCGCGCATTCGCGCAGCAAGCCGGCCTTGACGCCGGTGATGCCGGCGCGGCTTTGCAGATGGCTGGCCATCGAGCGCGTGCCGCGCGGGTGGGCGATTTCGCGGATCAACCGCTCCAGTGTTTTGCCGGGGGCGAGATCGAGTTGCAGCGTGGCGCTGCCATTGGCCGCGATCGCATCGCGCAACGGGGCGGCGAGGGCGTAGATCAGGCTGCCTTCGACGCCGTGCCGGGTGATGACGAAATCACCCTGGCGCCGTTCCCCGGCAAATGTCGCCACCACCGACTTGACCGGTTGGCCGGCGAACCTGGCGCGAAAATGTTCGCTCCAGGCGATATCAAAGCCGCAGTTGGCGGGCCTGAGCGGCGCGACCGCCACA
>JAUSBB010000135.1 GCA_030652245.1 Rhodocyclaceae bacterium
GACGATGTAGCGGGCAAAATGCGAGCGCGAAATCAGCGCCGGATTGCCGGCATATTTGATTGCGCCCGCGTAGGCGCCGTCGATGCCGACCTTTGCCAGCTCCTCCGCCATGCGCCCGGCTCTTGCATCACGGCCGCTACGCACCCGCGCCAGGCCGGCGACCAGCGCGGGATGGCGATGATCGAAGTCGAGACCGACGATATGCACGGTCTGGTCGTCGCCCCACGACACCGAGATTTCGGTGCCGGTAACGAAGCGCAAGCCCGCCGCATCGGCCGCCTGCCGCGCCTCGTCCAGACCGCCGACCTCGTCGTGATCGGTCAGTGACAGCAGGTCGACCCCGTTCGCGCGGGCACGTTCCACCAGCGCGGCGGGCGACAACAAGCCGTCGGAGACATTGGAATGGCAATGCAGGTCGGCGTTCATTGCTTGCATCACGGCAACTTGTTCAGCGCACGCAAATAATCGCCGAACGCCGCGCCGACCTCGGCATGGCGCAGCGCATATTCAACGGTGGCCTGCAAATAACCCAGCTTGGAACCGCAGTCATAGCGCACCCCCTCAAAGCGATACGCCAGCACCTGCTGCTCCGCCAGCAGCGCCGAGATGGCATCGGTCAACTGAATCTCGCCACCGGCGCCGGCCTGCACGGCTTTCAGGTGATGAAAGATGCGCGGCGTCAGCACATAGCGGCCGACCACGGCCAGCGTCGATGGCGCCACCTCCGGCCGGGGCTTTTCAACAATCGCGTTGATCTGCTCGACGCGCTCGGCGAGCGGTTTCGCATCGACAATGCCATAGCTCGCGGTGTCCTCGCGCGGCACATCCTGCACGCCCAGCACCGAGCAGCGGTAGTAGTCGTAGGCATCCACCATCTGCTTCATCACCGGCGTGCCGTTATCCAGCAGATCGTCGGCCAGCAGCACGGCAAAGGGTTCGTCGCCGACCACCGGTTGGGCGCACAGTACCGCATGGCCCAGCCCCAGGGCCTCGGACTGCCGCAGGTAAATGCAGTTGATATGCCGGGGCAGCAGGTTCCGCACAAACTCCAGCAATTCGAGCTTGCCACGCCGCTCCAGCTCGTTTTCCAGTTCGTAAGCCTTGTCGAAATGATCCTCGATGGCGCGCTTGGAACGGCCGGTAACGAAGATCATGTCGGTGATGCCGGCAGCCACCGCCTCCTCCACCGCATACTGGATCAGCGGCTTGTCGACGATGGGCAGCATCTCCTTGGGACTGGCCTTGGTCGCCGGCAGGAAGCGCGTACCCATGCCCGCGACGGGAAAGACCGCTTTGGTTACACGCTTCATTTCAAATTCTCCCGTTTGCCGAGGTGGTCACAATTTGCGACCACCTCCAGCAATGCCATCAGTTGCGTTTCATCGAGAATGGTAACGCCCAGTTCTCGCGCTTTTTCTAGCTTGGAACCGGCATCAGAGCCCGCCACGACATAGTGTGTTTTCTTCGACACCGACCCCGCCACCTTGCCGCCCTGCTCCTCGATCAGCGCCTTGGCGGCATCCCGCGTCAAGGTCGGCAGTGTACCTGTCAGCACAAAGGTCTTGCCGGCGATGGGCGAATTAACCAGCAGCGAGGACACGCCTTCCTTCCACTGCACACCCGCCGCGCGTAGGGCTTCGACCACGGCAACGTTGTGCGGTTCGGCGAAAAACCGGATGATGGATGCAGCCACCACCGGACCGACATCCGGCACCTGCTGCAGGATCTCGACATCGGCGCCCATCAGCGCAGCGAGCCCGCCGAAATGACGCGCCAGATCCTTTGCCGTCGCCTCGCCCACATTGCGGATGCCCAGCGCGAAGATGAAGCGCGCCAGCGTGGTTTGCCGGCTCTTATCGATGGCGGCCAGCAGGTTGGCGGCGGATTTTTCAGCCATGCGTGGCAAAGCAGCCAGCGCAAGGCTGTCGAGTTTATAGAGATCGGCCGGCGTCTTGATGATGGCATTATCGACCAGTTGGTCGACCAGCTTGTCGCCCAGCCCCTCGATATCCATTGCCCGGCGGGAGGCGAAATGCAACAGTGCCTGTTTGCGCTGCGCCGGGCAAAACAGGCCGCCAGTGCAGCGGGCAATCGCCTCGTCCTCCGGCTTTTCGACCGCCGAACCGCAGACCGGGCATTCTTTCGGCATGACGAATTCGGCTGTAAAAATCGGCCGCCGTTCCTGCACCACCTCCACCACCTCGGGAATCACATCGCCGGCCCGGCGCACGATCACCGTGTCGCCGACGCGCACATCCTTCTTCCGCACTTCGTCCTCGTTGTGCAGCGTGGCATTGGTTACCGTGACACCACCAACAAACACCGGCGCCAGCCGCGCCACCGGGGTAATCGCTCCCGTGCGGCCAACCTGCACTTCGATGGCTTCGACCGTGGTCAGCGCCTCCTCGGCGGGAAATTTGTGAGCGATGGCGAAGCGCGGCGCACGCGATACAAAGCCCAGCGTTTCCTGTGCGGCGATGCGGTTGACCTTGTAAACGACCCCGTCGATGTCGTAGGGCAACTCGCGCCGCATCGTGCCGATGCGTTCGTAATAATCGAGCAGACCGGCCGCGCCCCGCACGACGGTGCGTTCGGCCGCCACGGGAAAACCCCAGCCGGCCAGCCGGTCAATTATTTCACTATACAAAGTCGGCGCTGGCGGGGGGGTTGAACGTCCCGCCGACGCGCCAAAAGTCGGCGCTGGCGGGACGGCGTCAAAATTCGCCACGCCATAAGTAAAGAAGCGCAGCGGACGCTGCGCGGTGATTTTCGGGTCAAGCTGGCGCAGGCTGCCGGCGGCGGCATTGCGTGGATTGGCGAATTCCTTTTCGCCATTGGCGCGCTGGCGTTCGTTGAGCGCGGCAAAATCGCGGCGCGGCATCAGCACCTCGCCGCGCACCTCCAGTTGAGCGGGCACGTCGACGCCCGCCAGCCGCAAGGGGATATTTCGCACGGTACGCAGGTTCTGCGTCACATCCTCGCCGGTAAATCCATCGCCGCGCGTGGCGCCTTGCACGAACAACCCATCTGCATAACGCAGGGTGACCGCCAGCCCGTCGTATTTGGGTTCGCAGGCGTATTCAACATCATCAGCGTCCAGCCCTTCCCGGCAACGGCGATCGAAGGCGGCAACCTCCGCGGCGCTGAAGGCATTGTTGAGCGACAGCATCGGCACGCCGTGCGCCACCTGCCGGAATGCCGCCAGCGGCGCGCCGCCCACCCGTTGCGTCGGCGAGTCAGCGGTAAGGAGTTCCGGATGCGCCGCCTCGATCGCCTGCAATTCACGGAACAGTTTGTCGTACTCGGCGTCCGGAATCGTCGGCGCATCCAGCACGTAGTAAGCGTGGTTGTGGCGTTCGATCTCGGCGCGCAAAAACGCCGCCTGAGCGGCAATATCCGCCCCCCCCGCAAACACCGCTGCGCGGCGCTCTCCCCCCAGGGGGCCAAGAAACACTTGGGGCGGCCCAGCGTGTTTCTTGCTGTCCGTCATCACGCAAACAGTCGCAAGGCGCGCACTTCTCCGGCCGGGATGCCGTTTTGGGCCATCTGGGCCTGCAATTCGCCGATGCGGACGCGCAACGCGCTGCTGGTCGCATCGGACAGCGGATTTTTGTTGGCATCGGCCAGTTGGCCACCCACGGCGGCGGCGCATTGACGGGCAAAATCGATCAGGCGATCAAATGCCGCCGCGCCATCGGCGACGCGCGGCACGTCGAGAGCGAGGCTCAGGGCGGTCAAGGACTGCGTCGCGACATCGGTCGTCGCCAACCCGGTGGCGGATTGACAACTCAACGCGAAAATTTCCGCGCCGTTGACATCCATGGCGACGAAGCGTTCGCCTTCGAGCTTGAGTCCGCAAGCGTCGATCACGGGTTTGAGCTGGGCGCCGGCCATTTCATTCAGGCTGCCCTGACGCGGTAAAACATGCAGCGCCAACTGCAAATCGACCGCGGCGCAAAAGGCATCGAGTTCACCTGCCGCCGCCAGCAGCGGCGCGGGCTCGGGCAATTCGACCAGACCGGAGAAACGCTGGGCCAATCGGCGGATACCGTCGAGGAAGGCGGCCAGCGTTACTTCGCTCACCGGCCCCTTGCGGTCAACCAGTTGCAAGGCGACCGCAAGCTGCTGGACCACACCGGCGTCCTGCGGCAACAAAGAGCGCCAGCGCCCGCTCTTCTCGTCCAGCCCAAGCCATTGCACCGGCTTGTCGATCAGCCGCGACCAGCCGGCATGTTCCGCCCACAGTTTGGCTACCGGCACGGCAGCGACGAACTCGATCTTCAGCAGGCAATCGGCACGGGCATCCGCCCACTCGGCCGGCACGGGCGCGGTTTGCGTGGAGTCTTCCGCCTGAACTGCCGTCCGCGGAGCAACCTCCTCAAAAGTCGGCGCCGGGCCGTCCCAAGCCGACGTCTGCGGATTGCCCCCTCTGGGGGTGGGGGGCAGCGAGCCGGGGTTGCGAGCGTGGGGGGCCATTAAAGTCGGCTCTCGCGGGACGGCGACAATCTCTGGCTCGCTACGCCCCGCCATCAACACATCCGGCTGAGTATCGGGGAAAACGGATTGCGCCATGCGCCGCTGCTTGCGCGTCTGCCAGAGGTTATAGCCCCAGACGACGGCCACCAGCAGCACGCCAAAGCCGATCATGGCGATCTGTAATTCGCTCATACCACCTCCGTCATCCGCAACGCTTCTTCGATATCGACCGCCACCACGCGCGATACGCCCTGCTCCTGCATGGTGACGCCGATCAGTTGTTGCGCCATTTCCATGGTGATCTTGTTGTGCGTGATGAAGACGAACTGGGTCTGCCGCGACATGCGCTTGACCATCTCGCAAAAACGCACGGTGTTCGAATCGTCGAGCGGCGCATCCACCTCGTCGAGCATGCAGAACGGGGCGGGATTCAACTGGAACAGCGCGAACACCAGGGCGATGGCCGTCAGCGCCTTTTCACCGCCCGACAGCAGGTGGATGGTGGAATTGCGCTTGCCCGGCGGCTGCGCCATGATCTGGATGCCAGCATCGAGAATTTCCTCGCCCGTCAGGATCAGCCTGGCCTCGCCGCCGCCGAAGAGTTCGGGAAACAGCGTGCCGAACTGACGATTGACGATCTCGTAAGTCTCCTGCAACTGCTCGCGCGTTTCACGGTCGATGCGGCGGATGGCATCTTCCAGCGTGCCAATCGCCGTGGCGAGGTCGGCCGACTGCTCATCAAGGTAACCCTTGCGTTCGCTGGCCGTCGCCAGTTCTTCGAGCGCGGCCAGATTCACCGGCCCCAGCGCTTCGATCGCGGCGGCGATCCGCGCGATCTCGCCCTGCATGACGCCGTCCTTCAGGCCCGGCGTCAGCTCGGCCGCCAGCGCGGCCTCGTCCTCCGGGCTAACCACGCCGGCCTCGGCAAGCCGCTCCTGATATTGTTCGACATTCAACTGCGCGGCCTGCTGCTTGAGCTTGCACTCGTTGATCTTCTCGCGCGCCGGCTGCAAGCCCTGCTCAAGCTTGAGCCGTTCTTCATCGACCGCGCGCAACTGGCTGGCCGCCCCTTCCAGCGCATTGCGCCGTTCCGCCAACGCCGACTCTTGCGTGCCACGCTGCGCCAATGCCGCCTGCAACTGTTCATTGATCACTGCATCGCTGATGGCCGCGAGGTCCTGGTGGGTCGCGGCGCGATCGGCGGCGGCCTGTTCAAGCTGTTGCTTTGCCGTTGCCGCGGCGCGCGCATTGTCAGCCAGCTTGGAGTGACATTCCTTCTCGGAAAATCCGGCATCCTGCGCTTCGCGCGCCAGTTGATGTTCCAGCGCGCGGACTTCGCGCAGCGCGGTGTCGCGGCTCCGCTGCAGTTCCAGCGCAGCCTCCATGCGCGCACGGGCCGCGGCGAGCGCTTCGCGGCATTTCACCGCCTCGTCCTCGGCACGCACCAGCGCTGCTTTTTCTTCTGCCTCCTTGCCCCCGATCTCGGCGAGATCGCGGGCAATCTGGCCGGCGCGTTCATCGTGGCGGGCCTGTGCCTGTGTCAGTTTGAGCGCCTCGACCTGTGCTGCATGCAGACGTTGTTGCGCTTCCTGCAACCCGCGCCGCGTCTCGGCCAGGCCTTGCTGGCCGGCGGCAACCGCCCGCTCGGCCTCCGTCTGCGTCTCGCGCGCCAGCATCTCGGCTTCTTCCAGCACGGCGATCTGCGCGGCCAGTTCGTCGATCTCGCGCTGACGTTCGATCACGCCATGGGTCTTCGCATCTGGCGCGTAAAGCGTCAAGCCGACGGGAGTCGCCAGATGCCCGGCCCGGCTGACACGCCAGCCTTCACCGCCGAGCAGCGCATCGTCATTATCGACCACCCGCACATCGCCCAGCCATTCGTCGAGCGCGGTTACCCAGCGCGTGTCATCGCAACGCACATGGGCACGCAGGCTATCGGCAGGCAGGACAGCGGCAGCACCCTCGCGACACAGGGCCAGCGCCATCGTGGCGGACGGTGGCGCTGCCAGCGCCATTTGCAGCGTATCGAGATTCGCCGGCACAGCCATCAGGCGCTCGCGCAGCACCGCCTCGACAGCGGTTTCCCAACCCGGATCGACCTGAATCGCGCGCCAGAGCGGTTCGGCATCGGCCAGCCCCAGGGTGGCGAGCCAATCGGACAGATCACCACCCTGGCCCACGCGCGCCTGCAACTGAGCCAGTGCATCGTGCCGCGCCCGCGCCGCCGTTCCCTCGCGGTGCGCCGCCTGCAAGGCTTCGCGGGCGCCGCGCAATGCCGCTTCCAGCGTCGGCTGTTTGGCTTGCAAGGCGGCCAGCCCTTCCTGCGCGCTGTCCTGCGCCAGCTCGGCCGCTCCCGCGGCCTCCTCGGCACGCGCCAGCAGCACCGGATCGGGCGCGGCCAGACCGGCGCGATCCAGATCCAGTCGTTGCCGGCGCTGACCCAGATTATCCAGCGCCCGCACGGCATGGCCGCGATCGGCTTCCGCCAGGCGCAGGCCCTGTTCGGCGGCATTTTGGGCCTTGCGGGCGTCGCCTGCCTCGACTTCAGCCGCGCGGACGGCCGCTTCGGCTTCGGGCAGGCGGAGCGCGGCTTCTTCATGGCGGGCAGCGGCCGTGGCGGCGCGCTCGCGGGAGTTTTCGAGCAACGACCGCCAGCGGAAATCCTCTTCCTCGACGCGCCGCATCTCGCCCGACCAGTGCTGCTCCTGGGCATCCAGTTGCGCCAATCGGGTTTCCAGCCGCAGACGCGCATCGCGCAGATGGGCAATCTCGGCTTCCAGCCGCTTCACCTCGGCGTTGGCGGCATACATCTCGGCCTGGGCGGCGTGCAGGGCGTCGGATGCCGTGAAATGCGCCTCGCGCGCCTGCTCCACGCGCGCCTCGGTGGCGCGGAGCGCAGCGGTTTCGGCCTCGACGCGGTTGATCGCTTCGGCAACCTGGCGCTCGAGCTTCACCGTTTCGGCCTGCGCATCCTTGCGTTTCTTGAACCAGAGCAGGCTCTGGCGGCGATTAAGCTGGAATTGCAGATCGCGGTATTGCTGCGCCACCGCGGCCTGACCTTCCAGCCGGGTAACCTGATTACCAAGTTCGCCGCGAATGTCATCGACACGCGCCAGGTTTTCCCCGGCGTCTTCGAGGCGACCCTCGGTTTCCTTGCGCCGCTCCTTGTATTTGGTGACGCCGGCCGCCTCTTCGAGGAAGAAGCGCAGTTCGTCCGGCTTGG